>NZ_BAAAGU010000002.1:0-172155 GCF_039524635.1 Streptomyces thermocarboxydovorans
GTGATCTTCCGCGGAGCACCGGGCCGCGGCTCGTCATACAGGCCGTCCACCCCTCGTTCGAGGAAGCGCCGCCGCCAGGTGCGGACCGTGTCCGGAGAAGCACCCAGCCGGCGCGACACTTCCATGATCGAGTGCCCGTCGGCGCACTCCAGCACGATCCTCGATCTCTGGGCCAGAGCCTGGGCCGTCGTGCGGCGACGCACCCAGCCCTCCAGCACGGCCCGCTGGGCATCGGTCACCGACAACGGCGGAATCTTCGGACCCGGACGACTCATACCGAACCAACGACGAATCTCCGACTCAGGTCACTAGCGCTTGTAGTGCTTGGTCACCGAGCAGTTGTCCGGACGCAGAGAGCCCCGGTCGCGGCAGGCTCGTATCCAGGGATCATCGGTGTGCAGCGCGGCACCGTCGTACACCAGCTTGTCCAGCGAGACGGTCTTCTTCTGCTTGCCGTTGAAGCGATTCCAGTCGTAGCCCTCCACCTTCACCTGCATGTAGACGTTGTGGCCATCGCTGTGGCTGGCGTCCTTGAGCTTTCCCTTGAAGTGGAAGGCTCCACGGTTGGCGTGCTGAGGCTCGAACTTGTACTGCCCCTGGTAGAACTCCACCCCTCCGCTCTTCAGCTTCGGAATGCCCTTCCACGCGGCCTGCGCCCGGAACTCACTGGTTCCCCCGCCCGCGCCTGCGAATGCTGTCCCCATGCCCGTCAGGAAGACTCCGGTCGCGAGAATCCCGACGGCCAGCTTTCGATTCTCTTGTTCCTCCCGTTTTCCCCGATGACCAACATTGATCATCGGCGCGGGAAACGTTAACACGCCACGCATGTAAGGAATTTGACCATTCAATCAGACTGAGGGTGGCGGCCTGATCGCCGACGAATGGCTGGGTGCGCAGTTCGTCCCGTACGGTCTCGCGGGCGACCTGGTCAGCTCGTCGACCAGGTGTTTGTCCAAGTGCTGGAGGTGCTCGGAGCGTTGCATTGCGCCCGGGTACCCCTCGGGCGGGGCGGCGTAACGCCGCCGGGGGTGTGCTGTGGAGATCGCCGGGGACGGCACCAGAGCCCGGTCACCGCCCAACTAGGCTCGTGCACATGGAGATTCTGGGTGCCACACTGCGCGTCTACGTCGACGACCTCGAGGCCGCGATCCCCTTCTACGAGCGGCTGGCGGGCACCGCGGCCCTGCGGTTCGAGCGGGGCGGTGTGCAGGTGGCGGCGGTGGGCTGCTTCCTGCTGATGAGCGGGCCCAGGTCCCAGCTGGACCTGCTGCGCAAGGTTGCGGCGACGATCGCGGTCACGGACGTCGAGGAGGCTCACAGGACTCTGGTGGAGCTGGGCGCCGATGTCGTCGCCGGGCCGGTTCCGACTCCGGGCGGGCGCAATCTGATCGTCCGTCATCCGGACGGGATGGTGTACGAGTACGTGGATCGACGGGGGTGAGCTCGCTCGGCTTCGCCGGTATCTCGGGTCAGGAGGGGGCGAAGGCGGAGACGACCGTGTCGGTGAGGAGGGCCGCCGCGGTGGCGTCGGGGTCGAGGTCGGGGTCGTAGATGGTGACGGTGAGGCCCGCGCAGCGCGGCGAGTCGAGCAACGGCCGCAGGAGTGCGACGAGTTCACCGGGCTGCAGGCCGTCCGGGTCCGGGCTGTCGACGGCGGGCATGACATCCGGGTCGAGGACATCGGCGTCCAGGTGCACCCAGTAGCCGTCGAGACCGGGGGCCTCGAAGGAGCGGGCGGCGCCCCGGGCGAGGTCGGCGGCGCCCCACCGGCGCAGGTCGCCGACGGTGACGACGGGGATCTTCAGGGCGGCCAGTTCGGCGCGTTCGTCCTCGAAGTAGTCACGCACGCCGAAGAACCGGACGTCCTCGTCGCGGAGGTAGGGCCGCAGCCCCTCCAGGTCGGTGAGGTCCTGCTGGCCGCGCCCGGTGGCCAGCGCCACCTCCTCGCCGCCGGCGGCGCCGACGTGCTCGGAGTTGCCGGGGTGGCGGAAGTCGGGCGAGGCGTCCACCGCCACCAGGCCGTAGCGTCCGATGCGGCGCAGGGCGAGCGAGGCGCCGAGCTGGATGGAGCAGTCGCCGCCGAGGACGACGGGCAGGTCCCCGGCGCGCACATGGTGTTCGACACGGTCGGCGAGCTTGCGGGTGTAGGAGGCGAGGGCGGCCGCGTTGAAGACGCCGTCGCCCTCCTGCCAGTCGCCCCGGTCGTAGCGCGGCGGCACCACCACCCCGCCCTCCAGCGCGCCGAGCCGCTGCACGATGCGCTGTTCGCGCAGCGCGCCGGCGAGCTTGTAGCAGCCGGGGACCGTGCCGGGGGCGGGCGGGCGCAATCCCAGGTTGCTGGGGGCGTCGATCACGACGATGTTCCGCATGTGATCATCCTCGCCGACGAAGTGTTCCAGATTCAACGATCTTTCGGACGCGATCAACGATCCGTCAGATCCGCCTCCCGGGTCGGGCGCAGCATCTCCTTGGTGATGGCCCAGCGTTCGTGGTCGCGCCAGGCTCCGTCGATGTAGAGCATGTTGGGCGAGTAACCCTCCAGGCGGAATCCGCACGCGCGGGCCAGGGCGATCGAGGCGGTGTTGGCGGGCTGGACGTTGATCTCCAGGCGGTGCAGCCCCATCGGCCCGAAGGCATGGCTGATCACGAGGCCGAGTGCCTCGCGCATCAGCCCCCGCCCAGCGGCGTGGGCGAAGGCGCCGTAGCCGAGCGCGCCGCTCCGGAAGGCGCCGTGGACGATGTTGTTGATGTTGATGAAGCCGGCGATCGCCCCGCCGGCCGCCTTCTCGCAGACCAGGAAGCCGGCCTTCGCCGGGTCCTGGATCAGCCGCCCGGCGTACGCGGAGTAGGCGGCGGCGGTGTCGGGCGGGCACAGCCAAGGGTGGTGCAGGTCCTTGCTCTCCCGGGCCCGGGCGGTGAACTCCGGGCCGTCCGCGTAGGTGAAGTGGCGTATCCCCACCCGGGGGCCTTCGGCGAGGTAGCGGGAGGTGTCGTGCGGCATCCATTCACCCTATGACGGCCTGCGGAGGGGGGCCGTTCAGCTCAGCGCCGGATCGTCCAGGGTCAGCGTGCCCGCCTCGGTGTCCAGTTCGGCCATGACCCCGAGGGGGACGGTGAACGCGTCCTCGCAGTGACCAAAGCCGAACTGCTCCGCCACGGGCACGCCGAGCCCGCCGAGCCGGTCGGCGAGCAGCGCCCGCAGCCCGTCGTACGGTTCGCACTCCACCCAGGAGCCGAGCAGTACGCCGGAGACGCCGTCGAGCAGGCCGGACCGGAGCAGCTGGGTGAGGTAACGGTCGATGCGGTAGGTCTCCTCCCCCACGTCCTCCAGGCACAGCAGTCCGCCGCGCGCGGTGGCCCTGGCGTGCGGGGTGCCGAGTTCGGCGGCAAGGAGGCTCAGGCAGCCGCCGAGGGTGACACCGCGGGCCCGGCCGGGGATCAGCGCGCCGCCCGAGGAGGTGAGGGTGCGGACCGCCTCGGGGGCGAACAGGGTGGCCCGCAGGTGCTCCTGCGCGCGGGCGCTCTTGACGAAGTCGGCGCCGGCCGCCATCGGCCCGTGCAGGGTGACCAGGCCGAGGCGGGTGGCGAACGCCTCGTGCAGCGCGGTGATGTCGCTGAAGCCGACGAACACCTTGGGCCCGGCCGCCCGCATCGCCGTCCAGTCGAGCAGGTCGACGATGCGCTGGGCGCCGTAGCCGCCGCGGGCGCAGATCACCGCGGCCACGGACGGATCGCACCAGGCCGACTGGAGATCGGCTGCCCGGTCGGCGTCGCTGCCCGCCAGATAGCCGAAGTCGCCGTGCCGGTCGAGGACATGGGGCGCCACCACCGGGTCGAGGTCCCAGCCGCGCAGCACGTCCAGCCCGTTCTGCAGCCGCTCCTCGGGAATGGGCCCGCTGGGTGCGACCACGGCCACCCGTGCGCCGGGGGTGAGCCGGGGCGGACGCGTCAGCGGCTCGAGGCGGTTCACCGGGTCAGCTCCAAGGGCGGCACGCCTTCGGGTTCGAGCCCGAAGACCTGGGCGTACAGGGACAGTTCAGCCTCCAGGGCGCGCACCATGGTCTCGGCGCGGCGGAATCCGTGCCCCTCCCCCTCGAAGGTGAGGTAGGCGTGCGGGACTCCGCGTCCCTTCAGGCGGGCGAGGAAGCGCTCGCACTGCACGGGAGGGCAGATCCCGTCGTCCAGGCCCTGCAGCAGCAGGAAGGGCGCGGTGAGCCGGTCGGCGTGGGTGAGCGGCGAACGCTCGGTGTACCGCTCGGGCACCTCGGCGCGGGGGCCGATCAGGCTCTCCAGGTACCGGGACTCGAAGTCGTGGGTCTCGCCCGGCCCCCAGCCGGCCAGGTCGAGCACCGGGTACAGGATGGTGCCGCAGGCGTAGACGTCGGTGGTGGTGAGCGAGGCGGCGGTGGTCCAGCCGCCCGCGCTGCCGCCGCGGATGGCGAGGCGGGCGGGGTCCGCGGTGCCCTCCTCGGCGAGGGCCCGGGCGACGGCCGCGCAGTCCTCGACGTCGACCACGCCCCACTGCTCGCGCAGCCGTTCGCGGTAGGCGCGCCCGTACCCGGTGGAGCCGCCGTAGTTGACCTCGGCGACGCCGATGCCGCGCGAGGTGAAGTAGGCGATCTCCAGGTCGAGCACCAGCGGCACCCGGCCGGTGGGCCCGCCGTGCGCCCAGATGACATACGGCGGCAGCTCCCCCTCGGGGGCCGTGCAGCCGGGGTTGCGGGGCGGGTAGACGTGCGCGTGGATCTCACGGCCGTCCGGGCCGGTGAAGGTGCGGCTGACCGGCTCGGGGTAGTAGGCGGGGTCCACGGCGTCCCGGTGCTCGCAGCCGATCACCCGGGCCCGGCCGGTCCTGGCGTCCAGCTCCACAACCTCGGGGGAGCTGGACGGGCCGGCGCCGACGGACACGATCCGCTCGCCGAGCACGGCGAGCGTCGGGGAGAACTCGGTCCAGGGCCCGGCGGCGTCGACGACCTCGCCGGTCTCGGGGTCGAGTATGCCGAGCCGGGTGGCGCCCCGGCCGTGGACGACGGCGATCAGTCCGTCCTCCAGCGGCGCGAACCAGCGCCAGCCCAGCCGCCACAGCGGCCCGCCGAACTCCTCCTCGCGCGGGCAGAGGGGCTCGCCGTCCCGGTAGAGGTTCCACCAGCCGGTGCGGTCGCTGACGTACAGCAGCCGCCCGTCGGGGGTCCAGTCGGCCTGGGGGATGGACTCGGTGGGGCCGCCGGCCACGGTGCGCGGTTCGCCCAGGGTGCCGTCGGGGCCGACGTCGGCGAGGAGGAGCTCGGTGCCGTCCCACGGCATGCGCGGGTGGTCCCAGGCGAGCCAGGCGGCGCGCCGCCCGTCCGGTGAGAGCCGTGGCCCGGTGACGAAGCGGTGCCGGTCGTCGGTGAGTTCCCGCACGGCGGCCCGGTCCCCGGCGGCCGAGCCGTCCAGGGGGACGGCGGCGATGACCCGGCGCACGTCGTCGGGGTCGTCGCCGGTGTACTCCTCCAGGACGCACCACAGCTCGCCCCGGTCCGGCAGCAGCAGCGGCTCGGCCCAGCGCAGCCGCGGACCGGCCGGGGACGCGGAGTCCGGGGTGAGCGGGCGCGGCTCACCGCCCGGCTCGAAGCGGTAGAGGCGCTGGTCGGCGAAGTGGGCGAAGACCACCAGCGGACGGCCGTCGTGCACGGTCCCGGCCCAGGGGGCGCCGCCGTACTCCATGACCCGGCTGCGCACGTTCCACGGCGGCGGCAGCACCGACTCCTCGGTGCCGTCCGCGTGCCGCCGCACCAGGGCGCGCCGCCCCTGCTCGGCGGGCCGGGGCTCGGTCCACCACACCTCGTCGCCGACGAACCCGGCGAACTCGGGGCTGCCGTCGTGCGAGGCGGCGAGCGCCGCGTCCACGGGCGAGGGCCAGGATCCGTGGGTCAGGGTCCGTACCGTCTGCGACACACTCATCAGGCCGTCCTCAGGAATCGGTCGAGGACCCGCACCCCGAAGTGCAGCGCCTCGACGGGAACACGCTCGTCGACGCCGTGGAAGAGCGCCTGGTAGTCGAGGTCCGGCGGCAGCTTCAGCGGCGCGAATCCGTAGCCGGTGATGCCGAGCCGGGAGAACTGCTTGGCGTCGGTGCCGCCCGACATGCAGTACGGCACCACATGGCCCTCGGGCGCGAACTCCTCGACGGCGGCCCGCATCCGCGCATACGTCGGCGAGTCGAGCGGCGCCTGGAGGGCCACCTCGCGGTGCTCGAACTCCCAGTCGACGTCCGGCCCGGTGAGCCGGTCCAGCGTGGCGCGGAACTCGTCCTCATGACCGGGCAGATACCGGCCGTCCACGTACGCCACGGCCTGCCCCGGGATCACATTGATCTTGTAACCGGCGTCCAGCATGGTCGGGTTGGCGCTGTTGCGGACCGTAGCCTCGACGAGGCGGCCGGCGCTGCCGAGCTTGTCCAGCAGCGCGTCGGCGTCGGACAGGTCGGGCTCGATGCCCTGGAGCGCGGCGAGTTCGGTGAGGGCGGCGCGGACGACCGAGGTGAGCCGGAGCGGCCAGCGGTGCTCGCCGATGCGGGTGACGGCGGCGGCGAGCCGGGTGACCGCGTTCTCCCCGTTGACCTTGGAGCCGTGTCCGCCGCGTCCGCGTGCCGTGAGCTTCAGCCAGGCGGTGCCGCGTTCCCCGGCCGCGACCGGGTAGAGCTGCCGGCCCTGGTCGTCGTGGAAGGTGAAGGCGCCCGACTCGCTGACGCCCTCGGTGCAGCCCTCGAACAGCTCGGGGTGCTGGTCGGCGAGGAAGCCGGACCCGTCCTCGGCGCTGGCCTCCTCGTCGGCGGTGAAGGCGATCACGATGTCACGGCGAGGCCGCACGCCAGCGCGGGCCCAGGCCCGCACCACGGCGAGGATCATCGCGTCCATGTTCTTCATGTCGACGGCGCCCCGGCCCCAGACCACGCCGTCGCGCACCTCGCCGGAGAACGGGTGCACGCTCCAGTCGGCGGCCTCGGCCGGTACGACGTCCAGATGCCCGTGCACCAGCAGCGCGTCGGCCGAGGGGTCGCTGCCCTCGACGCGGGCGACCACGTTGGTGCGGCCCTCGGTGCGCTCGAGGAGCACCGGGTCCAGGCCCGCCTCGGCGAGGGCGGCGGCGGCGTACTCGGCAGCGGGCCGCTCCCGGCAGTCCCCGCCACCGCGGTTGGTGGTGTCGATCCGGATGAGTCCGGACGTGAAGGTCACGACCTCGTCCAGCGACAGTGCGTCAGCCATACTGCTCCTCCACCGCCGCCGAGACGATCGTGGTGACCGCCTTGAACGTGCGGATGCCCTCGTACATGGTCCCGCTGGTGTACGCCACCTTCCGCTCCCCGATCCGTGACACACCCGGCACGACGGTGGCGGCCATCGCCAGATGCTCGGCGTCGAACTCCACGGCCACGGTGAACGGCCCCGCGTCCACCGGTTCGTGACGCACCGCCAGCGCGGCGGCCTGCTTCGCAGCTGCCCGGATGTCGGCGGCCGTGCGCGCCGGGGTGCGGCAGACGGCCGCGTAGCGCGACACATGGTCCTTGACCGCGACCTTCAGCGCCTCCGGCGCGTACCCGAGCGCGTCCTCGCAGGCCACGTCGTCGCCGGTGACCAGCACCACGGGCACCCCGTACTCGGCGGCCACGGCGGCGTTGAGCAGCCCCTCGCTGGCCCGTACGTCGTTGAGCCACACCCCGGTGATGGAGTTGGCCAGGTAGGTGTGGGCGAGGACGCCCTCCATGCCGGCGCCCGCGTGATAGCCGACGAAGGCGAGCCCGTCCACGTCGCCGTGCTGCACGCCCTCGACCATGGACAGCGACTTGTGCCGGCCGGTGAGCATCTGCGCCCGCTCGTCGAGCTGCTCGAGCAGCAGATTGCGCATGGTCCAGTGCGCCTCGTTGATCAGCACCTCGTCCGCGCCGCCGTCCAGGAAGCCCAGCACGGCGGCGTTGACGTCCGAGGTGAACATGGAGCGGCAGCGCTCCCACTGCGGCGTCCCCGGCAGCACGTCGGCCGGCCAGGTGACGCCGGTGGCGCCCTCCATGTCGGCGCTGATGAGGATCTTCATGCGGCCCACGCTACGTGCTGCGCCCGAAGCGCTGCCAGGGCTGTGGAAAACTCTCACCGGCCCAGACCAATGCCGGTCGGCCGCCGGCGCGGGAGCGCCGGTGCGCGGGCCGCCGACCTGGGACTATCCGGCGCGTCCCACCACGTACCAGACCGAGGGCAGCTCGATGCGCGTGCCGTCGGGGGTGTGCTCGGTGGTGACCAGGGGCAGGGTGCCGCTCGTCAGGACGGTCAGTCCGGCCTCGGTGAGGATCCCGGGCACCGCCTCGTCGGAGACGGCACCGGGCACGATGCCGTGCCGCAGCACCGGGGCGAGCTTGCGCGGCGGGCCGGAGGGCGAGGTGGCCAGCTCCTTCAGGATCGCTCCCGCCGCCTGGGAGGGCTCCACTATGAAGGCGCGGCCCCGGCCACCGAGCAAGGTGGCTATGGTCTCGGCGAGCGGCCGCCGGTCGTCCGGTTCGCACTGGTGCAGCACGCCCCGCATGTAGATGTTGGCGTCGCCCAGCTCGGCGTGCAGCGTCTGCGCGGCGCTCTTGTCGGAGGCGTCCAGCTCCCGGTAGGCGGCCCGTCCCTCCGGGTCGGCGGCGCGGGCGTGGTCCAGGGCGGCGGCGGAGAGGTCGGCGCCCAGCACCTGACCGAAGCGGTCGGCGAGGAACCGGGTCTGGGTGCCGTTGCCGCAGCCGACGTCCACCAGGGGCAGGCCGGGCTCGGTCAGGTGCGGTTCGAACAGGGCGAGATGCCGGGCGACGGTCAGGGCCGGCTCCGCGTCCCAGAACACGGCTCCCTGCTCGTCCGGCGCCTCACGCCAGAAGCCCTCCCAGGCCTCCCGGTACCGACTGGTCACACTCATGCCCAACTCCCCAGGATGCGTTGCGGATTGAACCAACCGACGGGCCAGTACGGTCTACCGCTCGCAGCGCCCCCGGACAACCACACGGCGCGCACCTTCACAAGCCGCACGCCTCCGCGTGCGCTGTCGCGCCCCCTGGAGACGGCCGCCGGGAACGCCGACGGCAACCGGCGTCACCTGGGCAGGGATCAGCGTTCCGGCAAGTTCGAGTCTGGGAGAGGGATCAGCGTTCCGGCAAGTTCGAGTCTGGGAGAGGGATCAGCGTCCCAGCAGGCCTGGATTCAGTCCGGATTCACCGGCGCCGGGGCAAGGTCAGCTCGAACCACACCGTCTTGCCCGTCTTGGTGCGGCTCGCGCCCCACTCCCTCGCCAGCGTGCTGACCACCCGGAGCCCGCGCCCCCTCTCGTCCATCGGGCGGGCGCTGATCAGCGTGGGCAGTTCGTGGTCGTCGTCCTCCACCTCGCACAGCAGGGTGTCAGCGCGCACCAGCCGCAGCGCCACGGGCCGTGCGTGGGAGTGCCGCACGGCGTTGGTGACCAGCTCGTCCGCCATCAGCTCGGCGTGGTCGGCGAGCCCGCTCAGGGACCACTGGTGCAGCTGCTCCCGGACCACGGCGCGGGCCCGGCCCACCTCCACGGGGTCGAGGGCGAGCCGCCACTCGGCGACGTCCTCCGGCTCGATGCCGCCGAGCCGCACCATCAGCAGTGCCACGTCGTCCTTGCGGCCGCCGCGCGTGTTGAGCGCGCGGATGATGGTGTCGCAGGCGTCGTCCATGGAGGCGGCCGGGTGGGCGGCGGACTCGCACAGCGTGGCCAGCCCGACACCGATGTCCTCGCCGCGCACCTCGACCAGCCCGTCGGTGCACATCACCAGCCGGTCGCCGGGCTCCACGGGCACCCGGACCTCCTCGAAGGGCACCCCGCCGACCCCGATGGGCGCGCCGGTGGGCAGCTCCAGCAGCTCGCTGCGCCCGTCCGCGGCGCGCACCAGGACGGGCGGGATGTGCCCCGCGTTGGCGAGCTGCAGCTCGCCCGCGATGGGGTCGTAGACGGCGTACAGGCAGGTCGCGAGATAGCGGTCGCCGAGGCGCTGGGCGAGGTCGTCGAGGTTGCGCAGCAGCTGTGCGGGCGGCAGGTCGAGTCCGGCCATGGTCTGCACTGCGGTGCGCAACTGGCCCATCATGGCGGCGGAGTTGAGCCCGTGGCCCATGACGTCGCCGACAACGAACCCGGTGCGGGCGCCGGGCAGCTTCACCGAGTCGAACCAGTCACCGCCGACCCGGCCGAGCAGGGTGCCCGGCAGATAGCGGGTGGCGATGTCGCAGCCGGCCCGGTGCGGCGGGATGTGCGGCAACATGCTGTCCTGGAGCGTCTCGGCGACGTTCTCCTGGTGCGTGTACATCCGCGCGTTGTCCAGCACCAGCCCGGCGCGGGCGGCGAGTTCGGCGCCGGTGACGCGGTCCATGTCGTTGAAGACCGGCCGCTCCGGGTGACGCAGCAGGATCATGAAGCCGAGCACCACATTGCGCGCCTTGAGCGGCACGACGAGCATGGACCGTCCACTGATCAGTGGCCGGATGTCGCGCTTCTCGAACTGGGAGGCGATGGCGTGGCCCATCTCCTCGGTGATGCGCGGCACCAGCACGGGCTCGCCGGTGGTCATGCACTGGAAGAACGGCGTGTGCGCGGGGAACGGCATCGCCTCGCCGACGGGCACCACGTCGTCCCAGCGGCCCGGTTCGTCGGTGTGCTCGACGGCGACCCGGTGCCACATGGTGGTGGTGTCCGGCACGCCCTCGTCGAATCCCTCACCGGCGACGACCTGTTCGCGCAGATAGGTGCCGGCGACGTCGGTGAAGCGGGGCACGACGGCCTTGCTCACCTCGACGATGGTCTGCGACAGGTCGAGGGAGCTGCCGATGCGGGAGCTGACCTCGTTGAGGAATTCCAGGCGTTCGCGGACGGCCGCGTACTCGAGGTCCTCGTCCTCGGCGTCGGCCAGTTCCTCCGGCACCGGCTGTCCGGCGGCCCGTGCCCGGGCCGCCCGCTCCCGCCGCGCCTTGCGCTCGGCCCGCCGGGGCACGCCCCAGTCGGGGGTCACGGGCACCCGGTCGTTCTGGCTGAACTCCAGGATCGGGTAGCCGAGTTCCAGCACCTGGGCGACGATCCGCGCGCTGTCGCCGACGCTCATGCTGGGCAGGATCTCGGGCAGCCGGCGGGCGAGGTCCTCGGAGCCGGGGAAGTCGGTGTGCAGAGCGAAACCGGGGGCGATCCGCTCGAACGCCCCCGTGCCCTCCCCACGCACCGCGTGCGCGTCCGCGGCCAGCACCAGCAGCCGCTCCGGCCCCGGCCCGACCAGCGGGTACGCCCACCAGAGCACGTCGGCCCGGCCGGGCCCCGGCACGGCGAGGCGGGCGCGGCCCGCGGCCGGGTAGGACAGGCCCTGGTCCAGGGAGGCCTCGAGGTCGGGGCCGAGACCGTCGTAGGCGGCGTAGCCCTCGTCGGCAGGTGCCTCGCGCGGCTCCTCGGGCAGCGCGCCGGAGACGGGCAGCAGATCCACGGCGGGCCTGCCGAGCGCGTCCTGTTTGGCGATCCCGAACAGCCGCCGCGCGCCGGTGCTCCAGTGGGAGACCAGCCCCTCCCGGTCCACCACCACGACGGCGAGCGGGATCCGGCCCGTGCCGCCCTGCCCGGCCGGCGGCCCCTCACCGCTGAAGCCGGCTGCCGGTTCCCCTCCGGCGGCGTGGCTGGCAGGTGCCTCCCGCTCGGTGCCACGGTCCATGGCCCAGGCCCTCTCTCCCCCGGCTCGGCAAGATCTGTAGCGCCGTCACCACGGTACGGCCACGGCCGGTTGCGATGTGCGGCAATACGCGAATTGCCCACCGGCGGGTGCACCGGCGCGCGTTCTGGTGTACGCGGCGGCCGGGGCGGGCCTCTCAGTCCTGGTGGCCGAGCTGCAGGTCCCGTTCGGTGCGGCCTCCCCCGGCGACTTGCAGGACCGTCGCCACCGGCGGGTAGCCGGCCGCGATGACCGTGTACTCGCCCGAGGAGAGGTCGACGAAGCGGAAGCTGCCGTCCGGGCCGGTGGTGAGGGTGTCGACGACATTGCCCGCCGCGTCCAGCAGCGTCACCCGCGCGTCCTCCACGGGCCGCCCGCCGCCCGCCCGCACGGTGCCGCGCAGCACCGCGCCGCCCGCGAGTTCGACATCCTGCCGGGTCTCCCGCGCCGCCTGGACGGTGACCGGGAGGGCGGCCGGCCGGAAGGCGGGCGCGCTCGCGGCGAGCGTGTACTCGCCGGCGACGAGTTCGGTGATGACGTAGCCGCCCTCCCGTCCGCTGCGGGTGCTGGCGACGACCTCGCCGTGGACGTTGGTGAGCGTGACGGTGGCGTCCCGTACGGGGGTGCCGTCGGCGGTGAGGACCGTGCCGGCGAGGCGTCCGGCGCCGCCGAGGACGACGTCCAGTTCCACGGGCCGCTCGCCGACGGTGACGGAGACGGCCTGCGGCTGGTGGCCGCCGGCGGCTGCGATCAGGACGTAGGCACCGGATCCGGGGGTGGCGAGCGCGTAGCGCCCGTCCTCACCGCTGGCGCCCCGCCCGATCTGCTGCCCGGCGACGTCGATGAGAGTGAGCGCCGCGCGCGGTACGACCGTGCCGTCGGGGTGCTGCACGGTGCCGCAGACGGGGATGCCGCCGGTGTGCGGGGTGCGGGCCGGCGGCACGGCCGCCGGGGCGTGCGGTGCTTCCTGGGCCGGGTCGGCGAGGGGGGTGTTGTGGGACACCAGTGGTTTCTCCTTGAGGAAGAAGGCGATGAGCAGGCCGAGGACGAGCACCGGCACCAGGTACAGGAAGATGCGCGGCATGGCGTCGGCGTAGGCCTGGATGTAGGGCTCGCGCAGCTCGGGCGGCAGGGCGTGGACGAGCTGCGGGGTGATCGACTCCGGGTCGGGCAGCCCGTGGCCCGCGTGGGCGGGCAGGCGCTCGGCGAGCGCGTCGGTGAGCCGGTCCGCGAAGAGGGTGCCGAAGACGGCGGCGCCGACCGATCCGCCGATCTGCCGGAAGTAGTTGTTGGCGCTGGTGGCCGTGCCGAGGTCGGCGGGGCGCACCGAGTTCTGCACGGCGAGGATCAGCACCGGCATGACCATGCCGATGCCGGTGCCGAGGACGGCCATCCAGATGCTGTAGTGCAGGCGCGGGGTGCCGGTGTCCAGCCGGGACAGCAGCCACATGCCGACGACGGACAGGGCGGCGCCGAGGATGGGGTGGATCCGGTAGCGGCCGCTGCTGCTGACGAGCTGTCCGGTGACGACGGAGGCGACGACGATGCCGGCCATCATCGGCAGCATCAGCAGGCCGGACTCGGTGGCCGTGGCCCCGTCGACCATCTGCAGGTAGGTCGGCAGGTAGCTGGCGGCGCCGAACAGGCCGACGCCGATCACCAGGCCGACCAGCGAGGTGACGTTGAAGACGGAGTCCTTGAACAGCCTGAGCGGCATCAGGGGCTCGACGGCGAACTTCTCGACCACCAGGAAGAGCACCGCGCTGGCCACGGCACCCGCGGCGAGGCCGAGGATGACGCGGGAGTCCCAGGCGTACTCGGTGCCGCCCCAGGCGCTGAGCAGCAGCAGACAGGTGGAGCCGGCGGTCAGCAGCAGGCAGCCGAGGATGTCGAGCCGGGGTCTGACGGCGGGCTTGGGCAGCTTCAGCACCAGCCCGACCACGAGCAGCGTGACGAGGCCGAAGGGCACATTGATGTAGAAGCACCAGCGCCAGGTCAGGGAGTCGGTGAAGTAGCCGCCGAGCAGCGGGCCGGCCACGGAGGCCAGGCCGAAGGCGGCGCCGATCAGGCCCATGAAGCGACCGCGTTCCCGCGCGGGCACGATGTCCGCGATGATCGCCTGGACGCCGATCATCAGGCCGCCCGCGCCGACGCCCTGGACGGCGCGGAAGGCGATCAGCTGGTCCATGGTCCCCGCCCGTCCGGCGAGCGCGGAGCCGATGACGAAGACGACGATCGCGAACTGGAAGACGCCCTTGCGGCCGAGCAGATCGCCGAGCTTGCCGTAGATCGGCAGTCCGATGGTGGCGGTGAGCAGATAGGCGGTGATCGCCCAGGACATCTTGTCCAGGCCGTGCAGATCGCCGACGATCTTCGGCAGCGCGGTGGCGACGATCATCTGCTCCAGCGCGGCGAGCAGCAGCGCCAGCATCAGCGCGAGAAAGACCAGCCGCACCCGGCGCGGGCTGAGCCGCGGCCCGGCCGCCGGGGGCGGGGGCGGCTGCTCCTCGGCCACGGCGGCCGTCTCCGGCGCCTGTCGCGTCAGGGTGATCCCGCCCACGTACCGCTCCCCTCGTCGTGCTGCCGCACCATTCCCACGTAAAAGCGACAACTATGAGCAAGCACGACGAGTTACGGCACAATCCCGTACGCCGAAGAGATCACCCGAACCGGTGAGGGGGCCAACACCCCCTCCATGTCAGCCCGTTGGGGCTCCTGACCGGCATCAGCCCGTCGCAGCCCCTGCCCCTTGCCCTGCCCCTTGGCTACTTCTTCTCGACCTCGGCGGCCAGCCGGGCGAGCACCGCGTCGTAGATGCGGCCGAGGCCCTTGGGCGCGAAGGTCTTCTCGAAAAAGCCGCCGATGCCTCCGGCGCCCTTCCAGGTGGTGGTGACGACGACCCGGCTCTTGCCCTCGCCGGCGGGGGTGACGCGCCAGGTGGTGACCATGGAGGAGTTGCGGTCCTTCTCGACCAGCTCGCCGTCGCCGGGCTCGGTGACCTCCAGGAGGCAGTCGCGGACCCGCTTGCTGGTGGCCTGGAGCTTCCAGTGGACGAGGGTGCCCTCGCCGTCGCCGCCCTCGCGGACCTCGTACTCGCTGAAGTGCTCGGGCAGCAGCTTCTCCCGGGTGCCGCCGTAGTCGGCCAGCGCGTCGAACACCGTCTCCGCGTCCGCCGCGACGATCCGCTCCGCAGTGGCCTCGACCTGCGCCATCGCAATCCTCCAGGACCTGGTTTCTCGGGGGTCGGGGCAAGCCAACCACCCCCTTGGGCGGCCGCCCAAATCGGGAGTCCGGAAGTGATCGGGTGGGTGACCGAAGTTGTCACCCGCACGATCAAGGGAACACTTGTTCTATTCTGTGGCCCAGTGCTACCGAGGAGGCGTCATGCGCTGGAGCCGGGCACGCCCGCCCCGGAGCGACGCCTGGACGTGGTGCGGACGCTGGCCGAGCACGGCATCGGCTGCGGGGTGCTGATGGCCCCGGTCATCCCGTTCCTCAGCGACCGCCCGGAGCAGCTGCGGTCGACCGTGCGGGCGATCGCCGCCTCGGGCGCCACCTCCGTCACGCCGCTGGTGCTGCATCTGCGGCCCGGCGCCCGCGAGTGGTTCATGGCCTGGCTGTCGCGGCACCACCCGTATCTGGTCGGCCGCTACGAGCGGCTGTACGCGGACGGCGCCTACGCCCCGAAGTGGTACCAGCGCCGGATCACCCGTCAGGAGTACGGCACCGGCCCCACCCGCACGGGACTGCCGCGCCGCACGGCGGCCGTGGCGCCGGCCCCCGCCCGAGGCCGCCGAGCCGACCCAGCTCACCCTGCTCTGAGGCGCCTCACCCTCCCTCGTGGTCCTCCGCGAGCATTCGAGCGCATCCGGCGGTCCAAAGGGGTCAAGAAGTCGTCCGGCATGTTCGTCAGGGGTCCGTTCCCCGGGACGATCCGGCGTGGACCGTGAGTTCCGCGGTCACCGCCCGCCCGTCCTGGGAGGAACCATGAGGAAAGCAGCCGCGTTGTGCGGTGCCGCCGTCGTCATGGCCGCCGGGGGCCTCACCGCCGGGACGGCCGAGGCAGGCCCCTCGGGGGCCGACCGGACCTTCCAGGTGGCGGCACCCGCCTGGAAGGCGTGCGGCACCGACAAGTACCCGACGCTGCAGTGCGCGTCCGTGGAGGTGCCGCTGAGCCACGCCGACCCCGAGGGCCGGACCATCACCCTGGCGCTGTCCCGCGTCCCGCACACCGCGCAGCGGTCCCAGGGCCCGCTGCTGGTCAACCCGGGCGGGCCCGGAGGCAGCGGGCGCAACCTCGCGGGGTTCGTCGCGTCGTCCCTGCCGAAGCAGGTGGCCGCCCAGTACGACATCATCGGCTTCGACCCGCGCGGCGTGGGCGCCAGCACCCCGGCCCTGGACTGCGCACCGCGGTTCTTCCGCACGGTCCGCCCGGACCCCGTCCCGGTGAGCGCCGGGGCGGAGCAGGCCAACCTCGCCCGCGTGAAGTCGTTCGCCGAGGCATGCCGCACCAAGTACCCGGACGTGCTGCCGTACATCAACACGGTCAGCGCGGCGCACGACCTGGACCTGATCCGGCGGGCGCTGGATGCGGAGCGGGTGAACTACCTCGGCTACTCCTACGGCACCTACCTGGGCGCGGTCTACGCCAAGCTGTACCCGGATCGTGTACGGCGCCTGGTGCTGGACTCGGTCGTCGACCCCACCCAGGTCTGGTACGACTCCAACCTCGGCCAGGACCACGCCTTCAACGACCGGCACCGCGCCTTCATGGCCTGGGTCGCCCGGCACGACGCGCACTACCGGCTGGGCACCGACCCGGAGGGGATCGAGGAGCGCTGGTACGCGATGCGCGCGGAGCTGGCCGAGAAGCCGGCCGATGGCAAGGTGGGCCCGGCCGAGCTGGAGGACACCTACATCCCCGGCGGCTACTACAACGGCTACTGGCCGTATCTCGCGGAGGCGTTCTCGGCCTATGTGAACGACGGGGACGACGGGCCCCTGGTCGAGGCGTACGAGAACTTCGGCGCGTCCGGCGACGGCGACGACAACGGCTACAGCGTCTATACGGCGGTGGAGTGCCGGGACGCCACCTGGCCGCGCGACTGGGAGCAGTGGCGCAAGGACAACTGGGCGGTGTACGAGCGGGCCCCGTTCCTGACCTGGAACAACGCCTGGTACAACGCACCCTGTGCGTTCTGGCCGACGGACGCGGTGCGCACGGTGGACATCACCAACGACGAGCTGCCGCCGGCGCTGCTGTTCCAGGCCACGCACGACGCGGCCACGCCCTACCGGGGCGGGGTCACGGTCCATCAGCTGCTGGCCGGGTCCAGCCTGGTGGTCGAGCAGGGCGGCGGGAACCACGGCATCACCCTCAGCGGCAACGCCTGCCTGGACCGGCACCTGGCCGCCTACCTGACCGACGGCACGGTCCCGCGCGGCGCCCAGGGCGAGGCCGACGCGGTCTGCGAGGCACTCCCCGACCCGACCCCGCCCGCGTCCAAGGCGGCACCGAGCACCGCCCGCGGCTCGACCCTGCACAACCTGCTCGGCTTCCGCAGCTGAGCAATTGAGCAGCGAGATGCCCCTGAGGTCAGCGTGGGCCGGGGATGCGGCGGCCGGGCGGGGGGTGCGGGGAGCGAGGGCGGGGGATGCGGGAGAGGGCGTGGACCGCGGCCTCGGCCAGGACCGGGTGGGCCAGGGCCTCGTTGAGGACGGGTTCGGCGCGGGGGTCGGCCAGGGTGCCGAGGCCCTCGACGCAGGCGAGGGCGACCTTGCGGTAGGGGTCGTGCGGGCGCAGGCGGCGGCGCAGGGTGGTGATCAGGGCGGGGACGGACTCGGGGGCGCGCAGCTCGGTGAGCAGGCGCACCGGGTGCAGGGCGTAGCCGGCGCGCAGTTCGTTGGTGGCGAGGGCCGCGGCGGCCCGGACGGTGCGCGGGTCGCCGAGGCGGGCCAGTGCGTGGGCGGCGGAGGCGCAGCGCGGGGGGTCGCGGTGGTTGAGGAGGAGCACCAGGGTCTCGAAGGCGCGGCGGTCACCGGCCAGTCCGAGCCGGAAGGCGGCGAGTTCCCGGGCCCACAGCGGCTGTCCGGAGGCGGTGAGCACCGAGGCGAGCGCGTCGAGGTCCTGTGTCGCCCGGAGCCGTTCGTACTCCGGCGTTCCGCCGGACTCGGCCCGTAAGCGTTCCGTGAGCGATCGCAACTCTTCGTCCATGTCTCGAGGGTAGGGGGCGTGGGGCCGGTCAGGGACGTACATCACACAGACTTGGGGCTGGCGCGCTCGTTACCCGCAAGTTAAGCTCAGACGAGCGAGTTACCCACTCGCATCTCTCACGGTGGTCTGGTGACGCGGCCGCCGTGAGCGCAGTCGGTTCGGTACCTGTGTGTACCTGTACGGCTCGGCCTCGGGACAGGGCCGGTCGGATCCGCCGCCGGTGACGGGCGTGTGCGCGCCCGGACCGCGGCGGCACCGGGCGTGTGCGCTTGCAGCCCGGTCACACCCGCATTCATGGAGCACCCGGTGCGCCCTCGGCGCACCCGGGCACCTCTTTCGTCGTCACCCTCATTCCTGGAGTCCCTCGATGGCCACTCCCCTGTCCGACACCCCCCTGTCCCCGCTGAAGAACATCGCCGTGGTCGGTCTCGGCACGATGGGCACCGGCATCGCCGAGGTCCTCGCCCAGGCCGGCCGCACGGTCGTCGGCATCGACATCAGCGAGGCCCAGACCGCCAAGAGCCTGGCCGCCCTGGAGTCCTCCACGGCCCGTTCCGTGGAGCGCGGCCGGCTCACCGAGCAGGAGCGCACCGAGCTCCTGGCCCGCATCACCACCTCGACCGAGCTGTCCGCCGCGGCCGAGGCCGATCTGGTGATCGAGGTCGTCCCGGAGTCGTACGAGATCAAGCAGCAGATCTTCCGTGAACTCGACGGCATCGTGCGCCCGGAGACGATCCTGGCGACCGGCACCAACGCCCTGTCCGTGACCCGGCTCGCCGCCGACTCCGCCCGCCCCGAGCGGGTGCTGGGCATGCACTTCTTCAACCCGGCCCCGAAGATGAAGCTGGTGGAGATCGTCTCCTCGGTGCTGACCGCGCCCGCCGCCGTCACCGCCGTCACCGATCTCGCCCTGGACCTGGGCAAGGAGCCGGTGTCGGTCGGCGACCGGCCCGGATTCGTCGCCGACGGCCTGCTGTTCGGCTACCTCAACCAGGCCGCCGCGATGTACGAGGCCAAGTACGCCTCCCGCGAGGACATCGACGCCGCGATGCGGCTGGGCTGCGGCCTGCCGATGGGCCCGCTGGCGCTGCTGGACCTGATCGGCATCGACACCGCCCGCACGGTCCTGGAGGCCATGTACGCCGCCTCCCACGACCGGCTGCACGCCCCCGCCCCGATCCTCAAGCAGCTCAGCGAGGCGGGTCTGACGGGCCGCAAGGCGGGCCGCGGCTTCTACACCTACGAGGCGCCGGGCAGCGGCAAGGTCGTCCGGGACGCGCTCACCCCGCTGGAGGGCGGCACGCTGGTCGAGGGCCGTCCGGTCCGCTCGGTGGGCGTGGCCGGCTCGGGCACCATGGCGTCGGGCATCGCCGAGGTGTTCGCCAAGGGCGGCTACGACGTGGTGCTGGCCGCGCGCAGCGCGGAGAAGGCCGAGGCCGCCAAGGCGCGGATCGGCAAGTCGCTGCAGCGTTCCGTGGACAAGGGCCGGATGACGGCCGAGGCGGCCGCCGAGGCGCTTCGGCGGATCCGGCCGACCGGTTCCTACGACGACTTCGCCGACGTCGATCTCGCGGTGGAGGCGGTCGCCGAGGACCTGGAGATCAAGCGGCAGCTGTTCGCCACGCTGGACAAGGTCTGCAAGCCGGGCGCGGTGCTCGCCACCACCACCTCCTCGCTGCCGGTCGTGGCCTGCGCCCGTGCCACCTCGCGTCCGCAGGACGTGATCGGCATGCACTTCTTCAACCCGGCCCCGGCGATGAAGCTGGTCGAGGTGGTCCGCACGGTGCTGACCGCCGACGACGTGCACGCCACCGTCCACGAGGTCTGCGGCAGGATCCGCAAGCACGCCGTGGACTGCGGCGACCGGGCCGGCTTCATCGTTAACGCGCTGCTGTTCCCGTACCTGAACAACGCGATCAAGATGGTGCAGGAGCACTACGCGTCGCTGGACGACATCGACACCGCGATGAAGCTGGGCGGCGGCTACCCGATGGGTCCCTTCGAGCTGCTGGACGTCGTCGGCCTGGACGTCTCGCTGGCGATCGAGAAGGTCCTGCACCGCGAGTTCCGCGACCCGGGGCTCGCTCCGGCGCCGCTGCTGGAGCATCTGGTGGCCGCGGGCTGCCTCGGCCGCAAGACGGGCCGTGGCTTCCGCGAATATGCCAAGCGCTGAGCAGCGCCCCGGCGACTGGCTCCAGGCAGGCGCGGAGTGGGGCGGGCTGCTCGGCCCCGACCGCCTCGCGCCTGCCGCGCGCAGCAGCTCCTCCCCGCCCTGCGAGGGCGGGGAGGGGGCCGGTCATGCGCACCGAGCTGCGCACATGCAGTACGTTCGGGGCATGTCCCAGCCCGCCAAGTCCGCACGTACGCCCGCCACGACCGAGCCGCCGGAGAGTGCCGCAGGCTCCCGCGCCGCCGCCCAGCGGCTGAAGATGCGCCGGGAACTCGCGGCCGCCGCGATGGAGCTCTTCGCGACCAAGGGGTACGAGGCCACCACGGTCGACGAGATCGCGGCCGCGGCCGGGGTCGCCCGCCGCACGTTCTTCCGCCACTTCCGCTCCAAGGAAGAGGCGATCTTCCCCGATCACGACGACACCCTGGTCCGCGCCGAGGCGGTGCTGAAATCCGCTCCTCCGCACGAGCATCCGCTCGACACGGTGTGCCGCGGCATCAAGGAGGTCATGAAGATGTACGCGGCGCGGCCGGAGATCTCGGTCGCCCGCTACAAGCTGACGCGCGAGGTGCCCACGCTGCGCGAGGCGGAGATCGCCTCGGTGGCCCGCTACGAGCGGCTGTTCACCCGCTATCTCCTGGGCCACTTCGACGAGCACGCGCACCGCGACACGGTGGGCGACGACCCGCTGCTGGCGGAGGTCGCGGCGTCCGCGGTCGTCACCGCCCACAACCATGTGCTGCGGCGCTGGCTGCGGGCGGGCGGCCAGGGGGACGTGGAGGCCCAGCTGGACCACGCGTTCGCCATCGTCCGCAAGACCTTCGGCAGCGGCATCATGGCGGGCCGCCGCACCGCCGCACCGGAGCAGCCGGCCGCCCGGACGACCGGGCAGGGCGAGGTGCTGGTCACCGTGGCCCGCACGGACGCCCCGCTCGACGAGGTGATGCGGACCATCGAGCAGGCGCTCAAGGAGCGCTGACCGGGCACCGCTCCGCTGTGACAACGGCCATCCCACCGGGTGGCCGTTTTGGCATGTCAGGGCCCGTTTTGGTGCCGCTCGCACCCCCGATTCGATCGATCATCGCTCATCTGTTACGTAAAGATTTCATCTGAGAGCAAGTTCTGGCACTCAGTGCCTTGCGGGGTGACACGCGGTGTCATACGTTGAGGGTGTCCGGGGTGTCCCCGCGAGCCACTTCGCGACCCGGACGCCTGCGTCACAGGCAACCTCCCGCGCCACAAAGCGCTGCCGAAGCACCACCGCCGAACCGACGGCACCACCTCGAACCCTCAGCAGCACCGACGTAACCCTCAGCGTCCCTCCCTCAGGGCGCTCTTCGCCGGAGGCAACACCGTGACCGTCAAGGACATCCTGGCCGCGATCCAGTCGCCCGACTCCACGTCGGAGGACTTCGCCAACCTGCCGCTCCCCGAGTCGTACCGCGCGATCACCGTGCACAAGGACGAGACGGAGATGTTCGCCGGCCTCTCCACGCGCGACAAGGACCCGCGCAAGTCGCTCCACCTCGACGAGGTGCCGCTGCCCGAACTGGGCCCCGGCGAGGCCCTGGTGGCCGTCATGGCCTCCTCGGTCAACTACAACTCGGTGTGGACCTCGATCTTCGAGCCGCTGCCCACCTTCAACTTCCTGGAGCGCTACGGCCGCACCAGCGAGCTGGCCAAGCGGCACGACCTGCCGTACCACATCATCGGCTCCGACCTCGCCGGCGTGGTGCTGCGCACCGGCCCCGGCGTCAACGCCTGGCGGCCCGGCGACGAGGTGGTCGCGCACTGCCTCTCCGTCGAGCTGGAGTCCTCCGACGGCCACAACGACACGATGCTCGACCCCGAGCAGCGCATCTGGGGCTTCGAGACCAACTTCGGCGGCCTGGCGGAGATCGCGCTGGTGAAGTCCAACCAGCTGATGCCCAAGCCGGACCACCTCACCTGGGAGGAGGCCGCCGCGCCCGGCCTGGTCAACTCCACCGCCTACCGGCAGCTGGTCTCCCGCAACGGCGCCGGCATGAAGCAGGGCGACAATGTGCTGATCTGGGGCGCCAGCGGCGGCCTCGGCTCCTACGCCACCCAGTTCGCGCTGGCCGGCGGCGCCAACCCGGTGTGTGTCGTCTCCAGCGAGGAGAAGGCAGAGATCTGCCGGAAGATGGGCGCGGAGATGATCATCAACCGCAGCGCCGAGAACTACCGGTTCTGGAAGGACGAGCACACCCAGGACCCCAAGGAGTGGAAGCGCTTCGGCAAGCGCATCCGCGAGCTCACCGGCGGCGAGGACATCGACATCGTCTTCGAGCACCCCGGCCGCGAGACCTTCGGCGCCAGCGTCTACGTCACCCGCAAGGGCGGCACCATCACCACCTGCGCCTCCACCTCCGGCTACCTGCACCAGTACGACAACCGCTACCTGTGGATGTCGCTGAAGCGGATCGTCGGCTCGCACTTCGCCAACTACCGCGAGGCCTGGGAGGCCAACCGCCTGGTCTCCAAGGGCAAGATCCACCCGACCCTGTCAAAGGTGTACTCCCTGGAGGACACCGGCCAGGCCGCCTTCGACGTGCACCGCAACCTCCACCAGGGCAAGGTCGGCGTGCTCTGCATGGCCCCCGAGGAGGGTCTGGGCGTGCGGGACCACGAGAAGCGCGCCAAGCACATCGACGCCATCAACCGCTTCCGGAACGTCTGAGGGCCGGGGCATGACAGAGCGTCAGAAGGACCGTCCCTGGCTCATGCGGACCTACGCCGGTCACTCGACCGCCGAGGCGTCCAACGAGCTGTACCGGCGCAATCTCGCCAAGGGCCAGACGGGTCTGTCGGTCGCGTTCGACCTGCCGACGCAGACCGGCTACGACCCCGACCACGTCCTCGCCCGCGGCGAGGTCGGCCGGGTCGGCGTGCCGGTCGCGCACCTCGGTGACATGCGCCGGCTGTTCCAGGACATCCCCCTGGAGCAGATGAACACCTCGATGACGATCAACGCCACCGCCATGTGGCTGCTGGCGCTCTACCAGGTCGTCGCCGAGGAGCAGGGCGCGGACATCACCAAGCTCCAGGGGACCACGCAGAACGACATCGTCAAGGAGTACCTGTCCCGCGGGACGCACGTCTTCCCGCCGGGACCGTCGCTCCGGCTGACGACCGACATGATCTGCTACACGGTCAACAACATCCCCAAGTGGAACCCGATCAACATCTGCAGCTACCACCTGCAGGAGGCGGGCGCCACGCCGGTGCAGGAGATCGCCTACGCGATGTCCACCGCGATCGCCGTGCTGGACGCGGTGTTCGCCTCCGGCCAGATCCCCGAGGAGCGCAAGGGCGATGTGGTCGCCCGCATCTCCTTCTTCGTGAACGCGGGCGTCCGCTTCATCGAGGAGATGTGCAAGATGCGGGCGTTCGGCCGCATCTGGGACAAGATCACCCGTGAGCGGTACGGCATCGAGAACCCCAAGCACCGCCGCTTCCGCTACGGCGTCCAGGTCAACTCCCTCGGCCTGACCGAGGCGCAGCCGGAGAACAACGTCCAGCGGATCGTGCTGGAGATGCTGGCCGTGACCCTCTCCAAGGACGCCCGCGCCCGCGCCGTGCAGCTGCCCGCCTGGAACGAGGCGCTGGGCCTGCCCCGCCCCTGGGACCAGCAGTGGTCGCTGCGCATCCAGCAGGTGCTCGCCTACGAGAGCGACCTGCTGGAGTACGACGACATCTTCGAGGGCTCGAAGGTGATCGAGGCCAAGGTGGAGCAGCTGGTCGCCGACTCCCTCGCCGAGATGCAGCGCATCGAGGAGATGGGCGGCGCCATGGCCGCCGTGGAGTCCGGCTACCTCAAGTCCCAGCTGGTCGCCTCGCACGCCGAGCGGCGGGCGCGGATCGAGTCCGGCGAGGAGAAGATCGTCGGCGTCAACATCTTCGAGGGCACCGAGCCCAACCCGCTCACCGCCGATCTGGACACCGCGATCCAGACCGTGGACCCGGCCGTGGAGGCACGGGTGATCGAGTCGCTGCAGAGGTGGCGCGACACCCGCTACCAGCCGCCCTTCAACCACCCGCGCCCCTGCAAGGCGCTGGAGCGGCTGAAGGAGGCCGCCCGCGGCACCGAGAACCTGATGGAGGCCACCCTGGAGTGCGCCCGTGCGGGTGTCACCACCGGCGAGTGGGCCGGCGCCCTGCGCGAGGTGTTCGGCGAGTACCGCGCCCCGACGGGCGTGTCCTCCGCGCCGGTCGCGGTCACCGCCGAGGAGGGCACCGCGCTGGCCCGGGTGCGCCGCAAGGTGGAGCTGACCGCCCGGGAGCTGGGCGTCGGCAAGCTGCGCTTCCTGGTCGGCAAGCCTGGCCTGGACGGCCACTCCAACGGCGCCGAGCAGATCGCCGTGCGAGCCCGCGACGCCGGGTTCGAGGTGGTCTACCAGGGCATCCGGCTCACCCCGGAGCAGATCGTGGACGCCGCACTCGCCGAGGACGTGCACGCGGTGGGCCTGTCGATCCTCTCCGGGTCGCACGCCCAGCTGGTGCCGGACGTGCTCCAGCGGCTGCATGTGGCAGGTGCCACAGATATACCGGTGATCGCCGGTGGCATCATCCCCAGCGGTGACGCCGAACAGCTGCGGGCGGCCGGAGTGGCCGCGGTCTTCACCCCGAAGGACTTCGACATCACCGGGATCATCGGCCGCATCGTCGACGAGATCCGCAAAGCGAACAAGCTCGACCCCCTGGAGGTCCCCGCATGACTACGGTCAACCGCCCGCCCGTCTCCCACCACCACCCTCAGACGGCGTCCCTGCGGGACGGCACCTCCAGACTTCGCCCCCGGCGTTCCTGCCTGGCGGTACCGGGCTCGAACCCGCGCTTCCTGGAGAAGGCCCAGGGCCTCCCCGCGGACCAGGTCTTCCTGGACCTGGAGGACGCCTGCGCACCGCTCGCCAAGCCCGAGGCGCGGCACACCATCGTGAAGTTCCTCAACGAGGGCGACTGGACCGGCAAGACCCGGGTCGTGCGGGTCAACGACTGGACGACCGAGTGGACCTACCGCGACGTGGTGACCGTGGTGGAGGGCGCCGGCCAGAACCTCGACTGCATCATGCTGCCGAAGGTCCAGGACGCCCAGCAGGTCGTCGCCCTGGACCTGCTGCTGACGCAGATCGAGAAGACCATGGGCTTCGAGGTCGGCCGCATCGGCATCGAGGCGCAGATCGAGAACGCGCAGGGCCTGAACAACGTCAACGAGATCGCCCAGGCCTCCCCGCGCCTGGAGACCATCATCTTCGGCCCGGCCGACTTCATGGCGTCCATCAACATGAAGTCGCTGGTGGTCGGCGAGCAGCCGCCCGGCTACCCGGCGGACGCCTACCACTACATCCTGATGAAGATCCTGATGGCGGCCCGCGCCAACAACCTCCAGGCGATCGACGGCCCCTACCTGCAGATCCGCAATGTGGACGGCTTCCGCGAGGTGGCCGGCCGCGCCGCCGCGCTCGGCTTCGACGGCAAGTGGGTGCTGCACCCCGGTCAGGTCGACGCCGCCAACGAGGTGTTCTCGCCCTCGCAGGAGGACTACGACCACGCCGAGCTGATCCTGGACGCGTACGAGTACTACACGTCCGAGGCGGGCGGCAAGAAGGGCTCGGCGATGCTCGGCGACGAGATGATCGACGAGGCCAGCCGCAAGATGGCCCTGGTCATCGCCGGCAAGGGACGCGCCGCCGGCATGCAGCGCACGTCGAAGTTCGAGATCCCGGAGGCCTGACCGTCATGCAGTTCGGACGCACCTACGAGGAGTTCGAGGTCGGGGCGACGTACAAGCACTGGCCGGGCAAGACGGTCACCGAGTACGACGACCACCTGTTCTGCCTCCTCACCATGAACCACCACCCGCTCCACATGGACGTCAACTATGCGGAGAAGACGACGGACTTCAGCAAGAACGTCGTCGTCGGGAACTACATCTACTCGCTGCTGCTCGGCATGAGCGTGCCGGACATCTCCGGCAAGGCGATCGCCAACCTGGAGATCGAGTCGCTCAAGCACGTGGCGCCGACCTTCCACGGCGACACCATCTACGGCGAGACCACCGTCCTCGACAAGTGGCCGTCGAAGTCGAAGAACGACCGCGGCATCGTCCACGTGGAGACCAAGGGCTACAAGCAGGACGGCACGCTGGTGTGCGTGTTCCGCCGCAAGGTCATGGTGCCGACGGAGACGTACATCAAGGAGCGCGGCGGCGAGCAGCCGGGCCGCCCGGAACTGAAGCAGCAGGAGAAGTAGGCCATGGCCCGTCTCGCCCAGACCGCCGGTCTGACCGACGTTCAGCAGGAGATCCTCGCCACCGTCCGCGACTTCGTGGACAAGGAGATCATCCCGGTCGCCACCGAGCTGGAGCACCGTGACGAGTACCCGCAGCAGATCGTCGACGGGCTGAAGGAACTCGGCCTGTTCGGTCTGATGATCCCCGAGGAGTACGGGGGTCTGGGCGAGTCGCTGCTCACGTACGCGCTGTGCGTGGAGGAGATCGCCCGCGGCTGGATGTCGGTGTCCGGCATCATCAACACGCACTTCATCGTGGCGTACATGCTCAAGCAGCACGGCACGCAGGAGCAGAAGGACTACTTCCTGCCGAAGATGGCGGCCGGCGACATCCGCGGCGCCTTCTCCATGTCGGAGCCGGGCCTGGGCTCCGATGTGTCGGCGATCACGTCCAAGGCGGTCAGGGACGGCGACGAGTACGTCCTCAACGGCCAGAAGATGTGGCTGACGAACGGCGGAACGTCCTCTCTGGTCGCCGTTCTGGTGCGAAGTGACGAAGGACACCCCGAGGGCACTCCGCCGCACAAGTCGATGACCACCTTCCTGGTGGAGAAGGAGCCGGGCTTCGGCGAGGTCCGTCCCGGCCTGACCATCCCCGGGAAGATCGACAAGATGGGCTACAAGGGCGTCGACACGACCGAGCTCATCATGGACGGCCTGCGCATTCCGGCAAATCGGGTGCTCGGCGGGGTCACCGGCCGAGGTTTTTACCAAATGATGGACGGCGTGGAGGTCGGCCGGGTCAATGTCGCGGCGCGTGGCTGCGGCGTCGCTCAGCGTGCCTTCGAGCTCGGCGTCCAGTACGCCCAGCAGCGTCACACTTTCGGCAAGCCGATCGCCCAGCACCAGGCCATTCAGTTCAAGCTGGCCGAGATGGCCACCAAGGTGGAGGCCGCGCATGCGATGATGGTCAACGCAGCGCGCAAAAAGGACTCCGGGGAACGAAACGACCTCGAGGCAGGCATGGCGAAGTACCTCGCCAGCGAGTACTGCAAGGAGGTCGTGGAGGACGCCTTCCGGATCCACGGCGGCTACGGCTTCTCGAAGGAGTACGAGATCGAGCGCCTCTACCGGGAGGCCCCGATGCTGCTGATCGGTGAAGGCACCGCCGAGATCCAGAAAATGATCATCGGCCGCCGACTGCTCGAAGAGTATCGGCTCCAGGGCTAGATGTCCGGATACGGGGTGTTTTCTTGGAGAACAGGATCACACCCCGTATGCACGTTTCTGGCGCTGACTCGGCTGACTGGCTTACCCAGTTGCGGCCGGGAGCCGCTACGATCGCCGGAAAGCCGCCGTCCCCCGCAAGTGCGCGGCATCATCCGCTACGAAGGTCATCCATGCCCCACAGCCAAAACTCTGCACCTCGCGACAGCCTCGCCGGCGTACGCCTCGCGCGCGGAGCATCGCCGTGGCTTCTGCCGACCGTCGCCACCGCAGCCGTCAGCCTTCTCCGTGCCCGCCGCTCGGGCGCGGCGAAGGCCATCGCCGTTCCCGCCACCGCGCTGGCGGCGGGGATGCTGTGGTTCTTCCGCGACCCCGAGCGCGAGATCGCCCAGGGCCGGGTCATCTCGCCCGCCGACGGTGTGGTGCAGAGCATCATGCCGTGGAAGGACGGCCGCACCCGGGTCGCCATCTTCATGAGCCCGCTCAACGTCCACGTGAACCGCGCGCCGCTGGCCGGCACGGTCACGTCCGTCGAGCACATCCCCGGTGGTTTCGTTCCCGCCTTCAACAAGGAGAGCGAGAACAACGAGCGGGTGGTGTGGCACTTCGACACCGAGCTCGGCGACATCGAGATGGTCCAGATCGCCGGCGCGGTGGCCCGCCGCATCGTCCCCTACGTGCCGCAGGGCACCAAGGTCGAGCAGGGCGAGCGGATCGGTCTGATCCGGTTCGGCTCGCGGGTCGACCTCTACCTGCCCGAGGGCGTGGAGGTCGCGGTCGAAGTCGGGCAGAAGACGGTGGCTGGGGTGACTCGCATTGACCGTGATTGATCCGGAGACTCAGGCCGGCTGGGTGCCGGAGGCCGACGAGGACGACGAGGAGGAGATGCCTCTCTCGCTGCGCCTGTCGATAGCGGACACCCTCACCCTGGGCAACGCCACCTGTGGCTTCATGGCGGTGTACTTCACCACCACCGGCATCCTGATCCCGCACCTCACCGGGAGCCAGGAGACGGGCATGGCCCGCCACAGCGCTGCCACCGCGGTGATCCTGATGCTGTGTGCGGCGGTCTTCGACCTCTTCGACGGGCTGGTCGCGCGCAAGCTGCGCAGCTCGCCGATGGGTGCGGAGCTGGACAACCTCTCGGACCTGATCAGCTTCGGCCTGGCGCCGGCGTACTTCGTGCTGGTCTACGGCATGGTCGCGGACGACGCGCACCAGCGGGTGGCCGCGGTCGGGGCGATCGTCGTCCTGCTCGCGGTGGTGCTGCGGCTGGCGAGATTCTCCTGCGTGACGGTCAAGGACGGCACGTTCCAGGGCATGCCCTCGCCGTTCGGAGCGCTGACGGTCGTGTCGATCGTGCTGCTGGAGCTGCCGTTCGTGGCGACCCTGCTGGCGATCCTCGGCACGGCCTGGCTGATGGTGAGCCGCGTCGAGTACCCGAAGCCGCGGGGCCGGCTGGCCGTGGCCATGCTGACCTGGATCGTCCTGTCCATGGGCCTCCTGGCGGCCTGGGCCTTCGACGCCCCGAGCGGCCAGCTGCTGCTGCAGACGGGGTGCGCCCTGCAGCTGGTGATGGGCGCGGTGATCCCGCTGTTCGCCACGGCTCGCCGGGTGAACAACTTCCGCGACAACCGCCGCGAGGCGCGGGCGGCACAGCTGCCGTGACCGTGAGCTGAGCTAGGGCCCCGGACCTGAGAAGGTCCGGGGTCTTTTGCTGTGCTGCTGCCCGCCGAGTCCGTCCGGAGGGCCAGGCGCCCTCGCAGCCGACCGAGACGCCGTGCGCTGGGCGGGAGCGGAACCCGTCAGGTCAGGAAGTCGCGGGCGATGCGTTCGGCTGTGCGCTCCAGGATGGGGCCCGCTTCGGTGATGCACTTCTGGACGTCAGGCTCGATGTCCGTGAGCGCGTAGGCCCTGCGGATGCCGGCCTTGCCGAGGGTTTCCGGGGGCAGGGCCAGGCGGCCGCAGACCGCGACGACCTCCTTGCCGGCCGCGCGTGCCGCCGAGGCCACGCCCGCCGGGGCCTTGCCGTGCAGGGTCTGCTGGTCGAGGGAGCCCTCCCCCGTGATCACCAGGTCGGCCCGTTCCAGCGCCGGGGCGAAGCCCAGGACGTCCAGCATGACCTCGATGCCGGGCCGGAACCGCGCCCCGACCAGCAGCGCGCCGTAGCCGATGCCGCCGGCCGCGCCCGCGCCGGGCGAGGCGGCCAGCTCGGCGGCCTTCGCACCCAGCTCCCCCTCCAGCACCTTCGCGTAGTGCGCCAGCGCCGCGTCCAGGCGCTCCACGTCCTCCGGGGACGCCCCCTTCTGCGGGCCGTACACCGCCGGTGCGCCCTTCGGGCCGGTGAGCGGATTGTCGACGTCGCTGGCGAGGACGAACTCGATCGAGGAGAGCCGCTCGTCCAGGCCGGACAGGTCCGCGCTCGCCAGGTCGGCGAGGCCGCCGCCGCCCGGCGCCACCGGCTCCCCGTCGGCCTTCAGGAACCGCGCGCCCAGCGCGGAGAGCATGCCCGCGCCTCCGTCCGTGGTGGCACTGCCGCCCACCCCGAACACGATGGTCCGCGCACCCGCGTCCAGCGCGGCCCGCAGCAGCTCGCCCGAGCCGTACGTGGTCGCCGTGAGCGGCGCGAGGACGCCCTCCGGCAGCCGCTGGAGGCCGCTCGCCTCCGCCATCTCCACGACCGCGGTGCCGTCGCGCAGCGCGTACGCCGCGGTCACCTCGTCCCCGGTGGGACCGGTGACCTGCACCTCCCGCCGCTCGAATCCCGCCGCGACCGCCGCCGCCACCGTGCCGTCGCCGCCGTCGGCGACCGGCAGCGCCTCGACCCGGACGTCCGGCACGACCCTGCGCAGCCCGGCCGTCACCCGCTCGGCGACCTCCACGGCCGTCAAGGACCCCTTGAACTTGTCCGCGGCGACGAGCACCCGCTGAGCCGGCCGCGCCGACTGCTCGGACCAGGTACCGCTGACTGCGTCAGCCACTTGTCTTCCCCTCGCTACTCGGGCCCCGCACGCCGTGCGCGGGCCAGTCGCGCCGCTGTGACCTTAACCTTCGGCCCCCGCCGCCGTCATTCCCCGACCGCCCCGTGGACCGTACGACGCGCCCGTACGGGGGGGGGAGGGTCCGGCGTGGACGGTCCGGCGTGGCCCGTGCGGCGTGGACGGTAAGGAGTGGCCCTTGCGGCATGAACCGTGCGGCGTGGCCCGTGCGGCGGCGTGCGGAATCCGGCGGACCGGGTAGACCGAAGCCATGACCGACGTCATGACCGCTGCGCGGACTGGTGCAGGAATGCCGGACCTGGCCGACCGCATCCTCGGAGGCTGGCTCGGCCGGATCGCGGGCAACATGCTCGGCAAGCCGGTCGAGCGGGGCGATGTGTGGACCAGGCAGCGCATCGACCGCTATCTGCGGCAGACCGGCGCCCTCCCCCTGACCGACTACATCCCCGAGCCGCTCACCGAGAGCATGGGCCGGGACCTGCGCCCGGAGTGGCGGGACTGCGTCCGCGGCCGCATCCACGGCAGCTGCCGCGACGACGACGTGGACTACGCCGTCCTGGGCCTGGACCTGCTGGAGACGTACGGCTTCGGCTTCACCACCGAGCAGGTCGGCGACCTGTGGCTGCTGCGGCTGCCGTACCTGCAGACCTTCACCGCGGAACGCGCCGCCTACCGGAACCTCGCCAACGGTCTCAGGCCCCCGCTGACCGCCACGTACGACAACCCCTACCAGGAGTGGATCGGCGCCCTGATCCGCGCGGACATCCACGGCTGGACCTCCCCCGGCGCCCCGCGCCGCGCCGCCGCGCTGGCCCGCCGGGACGCGGTGCTGTCCCACACCGGCAACGGCGTGTACGGCGCGATGTGGGCCGCGGCGCTGATCGCGGCGGCGTTCACCGCGCCCACGGTGCGGCACGCCGTGGAGGATGCGCTCACGGTGATCCCGCCGAGCTGCCGCCTGGCCCGCACGGTCCGCCGCGTGGCCTCCCTGCACGAAACGGGCCTGTCCTGGGAGGAGACGCTGGCCACGCTGGAGGAGGAGACGGCCGGGCTGAACTGGATCCACGTCGTCCCCAATGCCGCCGTCATCACCGCCGGGCTGCTCCACGGCGGCGGCGACTTCACCCGCACCATCGCCCTGACCGTCCGCGGCGGCCTCGACACCGACTCGAACGGGGCCACCGCCGGTTCGGTGGCGGGCGTCCTGTGCGGCGCCGCGGCCATCCCCCAGCAGTGGAAGGGTCCGCTGGAGGACACCGTGCGCAGCGCGGTCTTCGGCTTCGACGGCGTCCGCATCAGCGAACTCGCCGAGCGCACCCTGCGGCTGGCGCAGGGTCCCGAGGCGTAGGACCGACGGCGTACGGACCTCGGCGGCATCGCCACGGCCCGCGGCCAGGAGCACTACGCCCTGCTGTGCATCGGCATCGCCGAGGCCATCGGCTCCTACGGCTTCGGCATCTGGGTGGTGCCGCCGAGGGCCCGACCTTGAGCGCGGGATCGGTCCGTGCTTGAGCGCGGGATCGGTCCGTGTTCTCGTCCCGTCCGTGCCCCCGGCGCATGCGACGCGCGATGCCGGTCACGGGACCGGCGTGTGCTGCCGTGCGCCCGGGCCGGCCAGGCGACGTCGCCGCAGGTGGGCCCGGCCGCGCCGTTACCCTGCCGATATGACCACCACTGACGCCACCACTGACGACGCTCGGGACTTCGCCGCCTATCTCGCCACCCTCCCGCGCATCTTCGCCGGGGCCGCCGCCCTGTTCCGGGACGCGCAGGGGCGGGTGCTGCTCGTGGAGCCGAACTACCGGGAGGGCTGGGCGCTGCCGGGCGGCACCATCGAGTCGGACGACGGGGAGACCCCGCGGCAGGGGGCGCGGCGCGAGACGGCCGAGGAGACCGGGCTGGACCGGGAGCTGGGCCGGCTGCTGGCGGTGGACTGGGTGAGCGGCGAGGGACGGCCGCCGATGGTGGCCTACCTGTACGACGGCGGGGTGCTCGACGAGAAGGACCTGGCCGCGATCCGCCTCCAGGAGGAGGAGCTGCTGTCCTGGAAGCTGGTGCCGCGCGAGGAGCTGACCGCTCACCTTCCCGGGGCCCTCGGCCGCCGTGTCCTCGCCGCACTCGACGTGCTCGACACCGGCGCGGGCACCGCCGAGCTGGAGGACGGCAACCCGGTGCACTGACCGCCAGCCGGCCGCGTACAGACCTGACCTCACCGCCAATTTCCGCTCGCCGTGCCGCTCCCCTCCGCCCTACCCTCGCCCCATGAGCAAGCCTCTTGTCGCCCTCCTCACCGGCGCCGGCGTCAGCACCGACTCCGGCATCCCCGACTACCGCGGCCCCAACGGGCTGTGGCGCAGCGACCCGGAGGCGGAGAAGCTCGTCACGTACGAGTACTACATGAGCGACCCGGAGATCCGGCGGCGCTCCTGGCAGATGCGGCGCAAGAACCGGACCCTGTCCGCCGAGCCCAACGCCGCGCACCGCGCCATCGCGGAACTGGAGCGCTCCGGCGTCCCGGTGCGCGTCATCACGCAGAACGTCGACGGTCTGCACCAGCTGGCCGGCATGCCCGACCGCAAGGTCCTCGAACTGCACGGCACCGCCCGCAGCGTGGTGTGCACCTCCTGTCACGCCCGCAGCTCCCTGGCGGACGCCCTGGCCCGGCTGGAGGCCGGCGAGGACGACCCGCCGTGCCGTGAGTGCGGCGGCATCCTCAAGACGGCGACCGTCATGTTCGGGGAGAACCTCGACCCCGAGGTGCTGAGCGAGGCCCTCGCCATCGCCAAGGCCTGCACGGTCTTCATCGCCGCCGGCACCAGCCTCCAGGTCCAGCCCGCCGCGGGTCTCGCCGGCGTGGCCGCCGACCACGGCGCCCGCCTCGTCATCGTCAACGCGGAGCCGACGCCGTACGACGACCTGGCGGACGAGGTGATCCGCGACCCCATCGGCACCGCGCTCCCCCAGCTGCTGCGCAGGATCGCCGCCGAGAACACCGGCTGACGCCCGGTCACAGCCGCTGTCGGCCCACGACCCGGCGAAGGCGGACCTCGGCTATGCGCTGCTGACCAGGTACGCGCCCGACGGCACCGTTCTCGCCACGGCGGTCTCGGGGCAGTTCGGGTTCCTGCCCCAGCACACGACGTTCGGCGGGACCACGACAGGGCCGGGCGACGACTTGGCCTGGGCCAAAGCCCTGTGCGTCCTCCCCGACGGAACCGTCGCGGCCACCGGCTCCGGAGACCACACCCACCTGATCACCGCCGACCTCACCGCCGTGACGGCCCATCACGGCGCGCCGCGCCGCCGGGGTGACGAGGGCCCGCGCGACCCGTTCGCCACCTGGATCAGTACGACACCGGCCGGCCGGCTGCTGTGCACGACCGGCGAGTACGGCCTGTTCGAGTTCGGGGACCTCCTCCCCAACATCGTCTCCATCACCGACCAGCCCCTCACCCCCACCTCGAAGCCGGCCCTTCGCGCCCTGGCCTCCCTGGAGGCGGAACCCGCCGGGCACACGGAGGCCGACTTGCGCCCCGACCTCCTGCTCGACGGCAAGCCGGTCGGCATGGACCACCGGCCGCGCCCCTCCCTGATCGAGTACGCCGCCGGAGGACTTGGGGTTGCCGAGGGCGGCGGCGAGCTGGCCGTAGGTGCGGGTCTCGCCGTAGGGGATGCGGGTGAGCTCGGCCCAGACGCGGCGCTGGAACGGGGTGCCGTGGGGGCGGAGTCCGAGGGTGAAGTGGGTCAGGTCGCCTGCGAAGTAGGCGGAGAGTTGCTCGCGGGCCTCGGCGAAGGGGGTGTCGGCGTGGTCGGCGCGGGCGCCGAAAATCTCCTCGGGTGGGCGGTGGCGCTGGTCGGTCATGTAGAGGCCGCTGAGGACGCCGTCGTCGGCGACGAGGGTGAGGGGGCCGTAGGGGCTGTCGATGACGGTGTGCTGCTTCATGTCCATGGAGGGGCGTTCGCTTCGGTCAGGCCGGGAGGGAGTTGATGGGGTGGTTGTCGGTGGCCCAGAGGTACTGGACGGCGTAGGCGCGCCAGGGGCGCCAGGTCTCGGCACGGGCGGTGAGGGCGGCCGGGGTTGAGGGCAGGCCGAGGTGGTGGGCGGCGCGGCGGACGCCGAGGTCGGTGGGGAGGAAGGCGTCGGGGTCGCCGAGGGCGCGCATGGCGATGACGTCGGCCGTCCAGGGGCCGAAGCCGGGGAGGGCGAGGAGGCGGGTGCGGGACTCGGGCCAGTCGCTCTCCTCGCCCAGGTGGAGGGTGCCGTCGGCGAGTCGGCGGACGAGGGTGAGCAGGGTGGTGCGCCGGATGCGGGGCAGGGCGAGGGCGTCCGGGTCCAGTTCGGCGAGGTGTTCCGGTGAGGGGAAGAGGTGGGTGAGGCCGCCCTCGGGGTCGTCGACCGGTTCGCCGTGTGCGGTGACCAGGCGGGCGGCGTGGGTGCGGGCGGCGGCGGTCGACACCTGCTGGCCGAGGACGGCCCGTACGGCGAACTCCGCCGCGTCGACGGTGCGCGGGACGCGCCGTCCGGGGGCCTTGTCGACCAGGGGTGCCAGCGCGGGGTCGGTGCGGAGCTGGTCGTCGACCGCCACGGGGTCGGCGTCCAGGTCGAGCAGGCGGCGGCAGCGGCTGATGGCGACGGGGAGGTCGCGCAGGTCGCCGAGGGTGAGGCGGCAGGCGATGTGGTCGGGGCGCGGGGTGAGGGCGACGATGCCGTGGGCGTGGGGCAGGCGGAGGGTGCGCCGGTAGGCACCGTCGCGCCACTCCTCCACTCCGGGGACGGCGGTCGCGGCGAGGTGGCCGAAGAGGTTGTCGGGGTTGAGCGGGGCGCGGAACGGCAGGCGGAGGGTCAGGGCGCCGGTGGTGCCGTTGCGGCCGGTGGGCGAGGTGCGGGCGCGCAGCTCGCCCGGTGCGAGCGCGTAGACCTCGCGGACGGTGTCGTTGAAGGTGCGGATGGAGGAGAAGCCGGCGGCGAAGGCGATCTGCGCCATGGGCAGATCGGTGGTCTCGATCAGCAGGCGTGCGGTCTGGGCGCGCTGGGCGCGGGCCAGGGCGAGGGGGCCGGCGCCGAGCTCGGTCTGCAGCTGGCGTTCGATCTGCCGTGCGCTGTAGCCGAGGCGGGCGGCGAGGCCGGGGACGCCCTCGCGGTCCACGACTCCGTCGGCGATCAGCCGCATGGCGCGGGCCACCAGGTCGGCGCGCCGGTTCCACTCCGGGGAGCCGGGGCTGGTGTCGGGGCGGCAGCGTTTGCAGGCCCGGAATCCGGCCTGCCGGCAGGCCGCCGCGCTCGGGTAGAAGACCATGTTCCGCGGCTTGGGCGGCACCACGGGGCAGCTGGGCCGGCAGTAGATGCCGGTGGTCAGGACGGCGGTGAAGAACCAGCCGTCGAAGCGCGCGTCCTTGGACTGGACGGCGCGTACGCAGCGCTCGGTCTCGGTGTGCATCCCCTGGTGCATGGCTCCAGCATCGGCGACCTGGGCCGCCGATGCTGGCGGGAATCCGACATGGTGGTGGTGTGGGCTGCGCCAACCCGGGTCGCCCTTCGGGCGACGAAGCAGGGGAAGGTGTCAAGCAGGGGAAGGTGTCACTCCTCCGCGGTGGGCCGCCGGGAGAGTTCGGTCGCCCGGCGTACGTCGGTCAGGGGGCGCAGCCGGTATGTGTACCGGTAGTCGCGGTCGGCGAACAGCTTGTACTCGTCGTGGGTGTGGGCGCCCCAGCTGTTGTCGCCGCCGACGCCCATCTGCCGGTGGTTCACCCGGAGGACGACCGCGTCCCGCGGGGTGAGCTGGTAGTCGTGGCGCACTCCGCAGGACAGGTCCTCCGGGGTGAAGTGGGAGGCGTTGATCTCCACGAGGGGCTCGCCGGAGACGAGCAGGCCGGTGCCGTCGCGGCCGGTGAGGGCGGCCCAGCGCACATCGGTCCGGTTGCCGTTCTCCTGGGGGCGCAGGTAGGGGGTCCACTGGCCGGCGACGGTGCCGGAGTGGAGGCCGACGTCGGTGCCGTCGGCGCGGTCCCAGTGGTTCTCCTCGGGGCCGCGGCCGTAGTAGTGCAGCCGGTCCAGGCCGCGCGGCAGGAGCAGCAGAGTGCCGACCTCGGGGATGTAGGGAAGGGCGGCGGAGCCGGGGTGCAGGGCGTTGTCGACCTTGATCTCGCCGTTGCCGAAGACGGTGTACGTGGTGCTGCAGGCCGACTCGGTGGTGGTCGGCAAGGTGCCGGTGACGGTGATCCGCACGGCCCGGTCCCGCAGGGTGCGCACCTCGACCCCGGTGACCTTGCGCCGGGCCCCGGCGTCGCGCCAGGTCTGGTTGCGGGTGTGGTGGCCGTTGCCGCGGTCGTTGTCGGTGGGGGCACGCCAGAAGTTGGGCACCGGGCCCGAGGTGATCAGGCGGACGCCGTGGGCCTCGTAGGAGGTGATGGTGCCGCTGCGCTTGTCGACGGTGACCGTGAAGTCCTTGCCGGTGACGGTGATCTTCTGCTCGTTCTCGTCGTGGCGCAGCGCCGGGACGCGGTCCAGCGGTACGGGTGTCACGGGCGGGGCGCCGGCGTCGAGCGGGAGCTGCTGTGCGGCGATCTCGAAGCCGGGGTCGGCCCAGGGGGTGCGTTCCTTGGTGGTGAAGGACAGCTGCAGGAAGTACTCGCTGCCGGGTGCGGGGTGGCGGGGCAGCCGTACGGGCACGGTGATGTCCTTGCTCGACTGCGGCGGCACGTTCAGCTGCTCGCGGGTCAGCCGCCCGCGCTGGACGGCCTTGCCGTCGGCGACGAGGGTCCAGTGTCCGTCGAAGGCGCGCAGGTTGGTGAAGAGGTACTCGTTGGTGAGGGTCAGCCGGCCCGAGGTGAGGGTGTCGCCGTCGGCCGGGCGGGCGTGGACGGCCTGATAGATGCGTTTGACCTCGGCGGCCTTGCCGGTGTGGCGGCGGTCGGCGGTGATGATGCCGTCGCCGGAGAAGGCGCCGTCGTTGGGGTTGTCGCCCCAGTCGCCGCCGTAGGCGAGGAAGGTGCGGTCCTTCGGCCGCTTGCGGGTGACGTGGACGTCGGCCGCGTCGAACCAGAAGCGGACGCCGTCGTCGCCGGGGCGCCGGGCGTCGGAGGCGAGTTCGGCGGCGGTCAGGGCGCGGGCGTAGACGCGGGCCCTGCGGATGGTGCCGCTGAACTCGCGGGTGGGGTTGTCGACATCGGTGGCGAGGGAGAGCGGCGCGGTGTTGTTGTCCGGGCGGCGGGTGGTGGCGCGGGTGGCCCGTACGGTGCCGTCGACGAGGAGGGTGAGGGTGCCGGCGTCGGCGTCGAAGACGCCCGCGATGTGGTGTTCGCGGCCGGTCCAGTCGTCCGGGAGATTCCAGGCCGCGCTGATCCACTGGCCGCCGCCGTGGATGAAGAACTCCAGCCGCCGGTCGGTCTGTTTGAGCGCGTACTGGGTGTCGCCCTTGGCGATCACCGGCTGGTGGTAGCCGGTGACCTTCGGGGTGATCCACGCCTCCAGCGTCAGCGATCCGGTGAGGTCCAGGCGCTCGTCGCGGGCGAAGACGGTGCCGCCGGACAGGCCCTCGTCCCGGCTGAAGGAGCCGCTGGGGTTGACGATCTCGCCGCGCAGGGCGGCGGGGCCGGACTCGGTGAACAGGGTGCGGGCGGGGGCCGGCTGGCGCAGGGCCTGGTCGGCGAAGTCCCAGATCCAGCCGCCCTGGAGGACGTCGTAACGGCGCACGACGTCCCAGTACTTCTTGAAGTTGCCGTTGGAGTTCCCCATCCCGTGCGAGTACTCGATCATCACGTAGGGCCGGGTGTCACTGGTGTCCTTGGCCCGGGCCTCGACGCGGGAGGGGCTCTCGTACATCTTGGAGCGGATGTCGCTGATGCCGGGGCGGTCGTCGCCCTCGTACTGGATGACGCGGGTGGGGTCGTAGGAGCGGATCCAGTCGTGCATGGCGGTGAAGGTGCTGCCGCCGCCGGCCTCGTTGCCGAGGGACCAGATGACCACCGAGGCGTGGTTCTTGTCGCGGTGGACCATGTTCTGCGCGCGGGCCACGCACGCCTCGGTCCAGTCGGGGTGGTCGCCGGGGTACTCGCCGCGGATGCCGTGGGTCTCGAGGTTGGTCTCGTCGATGAGGTACAGCCCGTACTCGTCGGCGAGTTCCAGCCAGAGCGGGTTGTCCGGGTAGTGCGAGGTGCGCACGGAGTTGATGTTGAGCCGTTTGATGATGCGGATGTCCTTCACCATGTCGTCACGGGTGAGGGACATGCCGCGCTCGGGGTGCATCTCGTGGCGGTTGGTGCCGCGGAAGGAGACGGGCTTGCCGTTGATGCGCATCAGGCCGTCCTTGAGTGCGAATTCGCGCAGGCCGACGCGGTGCGAGAGGGTTTCGACGACCTTGCCCGCGGGGTCGCGGAGCTGGAGGACGGCGGTGTAGAGGTAGGGGTCCTCGGCGGACCAGAGCCGGGGGTCGGGCACGGCCTGGGCGGCCTCGACGGTGACGTCCTCTCCGGCGGGCACGGAGGTGACGTCGGCGGTCCGGCGCAGCGGGCGGGACCAGACGGCGTGGCCGCGGGCGTCGTAGAGCTGCACGTCGACGGTGTGCTTCCCCGTCTCCCGCGCCGCCTCCGTGTAAGCCCGCACCTGTGCCGTGACCTTGAGCTCGGCCGAGCGGTAGTCGTCGCCGAGCACGGGGTCCAGCTTGAAGTCGCGCAGATGCACGGCCGGGGTGGAGTACAGGTAGACCGAGCGGAAGATGCCGCTCAGCCGGATCATGTCCTGGTCCTCAAGCCAGTCGCCGTCGGAGTAGCGGTAGACCTCCACGGCGATCTGGTTGGTGCCGGGCCTGAGCTGCTCGGTGATGTCGTACTCGGCGGGGGTGTAGGAGTCCTCGCTGTAGCCGACCAGTTCGCCGTTGATCCATACGTAGTGGGCGGACTTGACGCCCTCGAAGTGCAGGAAGGTGCGCCGCCCCGACCAGCCGCGGGGCACGGTGAAGGTGCGCCGGTACTGGCCGACGGGGTTGTAGCGGGTCGGTGCGGCGGGCGGCTGGGCGTTCTCCCCCAGGCCGTTGGGGCCCCACCACGGGTAGTTGATGTTGACGTAGATGGGGCTGTCGTAGCCGTGCAGCTGCCAGCAGGAGGGGACCGGGATGGTGTCCCAGTCGCTGTCGTCGAGGTCGGTGCGGTGGAAGTCGGGGTCCCGGTCGTCGGGCCGGTCGGCGTGGGCGAACTTCCAGCGGCCGTCGAGGCTCAGCCGGTAGGGCGAGCGGGTGCGGTCGGCTTCCAGGGCCTGGTCGGCGTCCGCGTACGGCATCAGGGTGGCGTGCGGGGGTTCGGTGCCCACCCGGAAGACGGAGATGCGGCCGTTCCATTCAGGGGCGTCGGCCGGTTCGGGGGTTTCGGCCGCCGGGCGCCGAGGGGCGGCCTGCGCGGTGCCGGGGAGCGCGGCGGAGAGGGTGAGGGCGCCGAGGGCGGCGGCACCGGACTCCAGCAGCCGGCGCCGGCTGACGGGGGTGACGGGCAGGTGCGGCATGGCGTGGCCTTCCTCGGTACGACAGAGAGCTGCGCGGACTGAGGGCAAGGGGCGTTGCTGCGGGCGCGGATCACACCTGGTGGTGACGGAGTAACCACTGAGCCAGGGTCACCCTAGGACTCGAACAGTATCGAAGCAATCGCCCCGTCGAAATCTGTGCGCTCTTGATGGTTCCGAGGGGCTGCTCACCGGGACTCACCGTGCTTTGTCGTCAACTATCCGAAGCTCCATAACTTTTGACGTTATGTCGGCTCCTGGCAACCGGTGTCAGGCGGTGCGCTGCGTCCCGTGAGCACGCAGTCCCCGCACAGGCCGCCGCCGGGCACGCGGTAGTAGAGGCAGCAGCTGCGGCGGCGGAAGGAGAGGGCTCCGCCATCGGTCACGGTGAGGATTCCGGCGCCGGCGAGCGGTTCGCGGTCGAGCAGGGTGCGGACGAGGTCCGTGGCCGGTCGCGGCGGGGCGTGGCCGAGCAGCACGCGCAGCGCGCCGACCAGCGCCGAGGCGGAGTTGCCGCGCAGGACGTGGGGCGACAGTCCGCACAGGCGCCGGACGGCGGTGTTCAGCGGGTCCAGGTTGCGCAGGGCCACCGCGTCGAGGAGCGCGGCGGCGGGCCGGGACGGCAGCGCACGGGGCGCGGGCAGCCACAGGTCGACGGGGCCCGTCGGCGGCATGCGCCACCACAGCCGCGCCGGGTCGAGGTCGGGCACGGTCCCGGTGAACGCGGCGGAGGCGAGGGCGACCGACCAGAGCCGGGCGGCCAGGCCCAGCTGGAAGGTGGAGGCCGCCACCCGGGTCTGGTCGGTTCCCATCCGCCGGGCCACCTCCCGCACCCGCTCACCGAGCACGTCCGCATCGCCGTACAGCAAGGTCAGCGGCTGGAAGCCCTCCGGGTCCGGATGCTCGCCGCAGGTGGCGGCGAAGTAGGGTCCGAGGGCCGGGATGCGATGCCAGGGGGCGGTGGTCTCCATGAGCCCATCGTCCCGGTCGGCCTAGGAGGGCGGCCGGAGGAGGGGGCGGAAACGGAGCCGGAGAGGCAGCTCACAGGCGCGAAGAGGTCAAGGTCACAGCCGTTTCCCCTGCAGCTCCTTTGTGCCGCTGGCCTAACATCCGAGCATGACGGTCCTGCCTGACGACGGGCTCGAACTGGCCGCCGAATTCCCCGACGTAGCCCACGAGCAGTGGCAGCGCCTTGTGGCGGGTGTCCTGCGCAAGGCGGGCAAGGACGTCGAGGGCGACGCGGCCGAGGAAGCCCTGACCACCGCGCTGGAGGACGGGTTGCGGACCCGTCCCCTGTACACGCCGCGCGACGCCGCTCCCGAGCCGGGTCTGCCCGGGTTCGCTCCCTTTGTGCGCGGCGGTCGCGCCGAGGGGAACACCGTGGCCGGCTGGGACGTGCGGCAGCGCCATACGACGGCCGACAACGCGGCGGTGCTGGCGGACCTGGAGAACGGTGTCACCTCGCTGTGGCTGACCGCCGGTGAGGGCGGCATGCCGGTGTCCTCGCTCGCCCCGGTCCTGGAGGGCGTCTACCTGGACCTGGCGCCGGTCGTGCTCGACGCGGGCCGGGAGACCGAGGCCGCGGCGAAGGAGCTGCTGCGGCTGTACGAGGAGCGGGGCGTCGCCAAGGACGCGGCGGGCGGCAATCTGGGCGCGGACCCGCTCGGGTACGAGGCCCGCACCGGGCGGGCGTACGACACCGCCGGGGTGACCGCGCTCGCGCGGCTGTGCGCCGAGGAGTACCCGGGGCTGCGGGCGCTGACCGTGGACGCGCTGCCGTACCACGAGGCCGGCGGCTCGGCGGCGCAGGAGCTGGGCTGCTCGCTGGCGACCGGGGTGGCGTATCTGCGGCAGCTCACCGAGGCCGGCCTTTCGGTCGAGCAGGCCCTGGGGCAGCTGGAGTTCCGTTACGCGGCGACCGCGGACCAGTTCCTGACCATCGCCAAGCTGCGTGCCGCGCGGCGTCTTTGGGCTCGGGTGGCCGAGGTGTCGGGTGCGCCGGCCGCCGGGGCGCAGGTCCAGCACGCGGTGACCTCGCCGGTGATGATGACGCGCCGCGACCCGTGGGTGAACATGCTGCGCACCACGATCGCCACGCTGGCCGCCGGGGTCGGCGGCGCCGGCTCCGTGACCGTGCTGCCCTTCGACCACGCCCTGGGCCTGCCGGACGCCTTCGCCCGGCGCATCGCCCGCAACACGGCGACCATCCTGGTCGAGGAGTCGCACCTGACCCGGGTCATCGACCCGGCGGGCGGCTCCTGGTACGTGGAACGGCTCACCGACGAACTCGCCCACGCGAGCTGGGAGTTCTTCCAGGAGATCGAGCGGGCCGGCGGGCAGGCCGCCGCCCTGCGGTCCGGCATGGTGGAGCAGCGGCTCGCCGAGACCTGGTCGGTGCGCGCCGCCAAACTGGCGGGGCGCCGCGAACCGGTCACCGGGGTCAGCGAGTTCCCGCTGCTCGCCGAGAAGCCGGTGGTGCGCGAGCCCGCGCCCGAGCCGCCGTCCGGCGGCCTTCCGGTGGTGCGCCGCGACGAGGCGTACGAGGCGCTGCGCGCCCGCTCCGACGCGCATCTGGCCGCCACCGGGTCCCGGCCGAGGATCTACCTGGCCGCGCTCGGCCCGGCCGCCGCGCACACCGCGCGTCTGACCTTCGCCTCCAACCTGTTCCAGGCGGGCGGCATCGAGCCGGTCACCGAGGGGACCTTCGCGGAGAGCGGCGCGAGCGAGGCCTGCCTGTGCTCCAGCGACGCGCTGTACGAGGAGCAGGCGGAGCAGGCCGCCGCCGAGCTGAAGGCGCAGGGCGCCTCGCACGTGTTCCTCGCGGGCCGGCCCTCCTCGTACGCCGGGGTCGACGCCTATGTCTTCGCGGGCTGTGACGCGGTCGCCGTCCTGTCCGCCGCCCTCGACCGCATGGGAGTGTCCTGATGGGAATCCCCGACTTCTCCGGGATCGAACTGGGGACGCCGGCCCCGGACGGCAGCGCCGACGAGTGGCGTGCGGCCGTCAAGCGGGCGGCCGGCGGTGACGACCTGCTGTGGGAGACCCCGGAGGGCATCCCGGTCAAGCCGCTGTACACGGGGCAGGACCTGGAGGGCCTGGACTTCCTGGGGACGTACCCGGGCATCGCGCCCTATCTGCGCGGCCCCTACCCCACCATGTACGTCAACCAGCCGTGGACGATCCGCCAGTACGCGGGGTTCTCCACCGCCGAGGAGTCCAACGCCTTCTACCGGCGCAATCTCGCCGCTGGGCAGAAGGGCCTGTCGGTCGCCTTCGACCTGCCCACGCACCGCGGCTACGACAGCGACCACCCGCGCGTGACCGGTGACGTCGGCATGGCGGGCGTGGCGATCGACTCCATCTACGACATGCGTCAGCTGTTCGACGGGATCCCGCTGGACAGGATGACGGTGTCGATGACGATGAACGGTGCCGTGCTGCCGGTGCTGGCGCTGTACATCGTGGCGGCGGAGGAGCAGGGTGTGCCGCCGGAGAAGCTGGCGGGGACCATTCAGAACGACATCCTCAAGGAGTTCATGGTCCGCAACACCTACATCTATCCGCCGAAGCCGTCGATGCGGATCATCTCCGACATCTTCGCGTACACCTCGCAGCGGATGCCCCGCTACAACTCCATCTCCATCTCCGGCTACCACATCCAGGAGGCCGGTGCGACGGCCGACCTGGAGCTGGCGTACACGCTCGCCGACGGTGTGGAGTACATCCGGGCGGGACGGGACGCGGGCCTGGACGTGGACGCGTTCGCGCCGCGGCTTTCGTTCTTCTGGGCGATCGGCATGAACTTCTTCATGGAGATCGCCAAGCTGCGCGCGGCGCGCCTGCTGTGGGCGAAGCTGGTGAAGCAGTTCGACCCGAAGAACCCCAAGTCGCTGTCGCTGCGCACCCATTCGCAGACCTCCGGCTGGTCGCTGACCGCGCAGGACGTCTTCAACAACGTCACCCGCACCTGCGTCGAGGCGATGGCGGCGACCCAGGGCCACACCCAGTCGCTGCACACCAACGCCCTCGACGAGGCGCTGGCGCTGCCGACCGACTTCTCCGCGCGGATCGCCCGCAACACCCAGCTGCTGCTGCAGCAGGAGTCCGGTACCACCCGGGTGATCGACCCGTGGGGCGGCAGCGCGTACGTGGAGAAGCTGACGTACGACCTGGCCCGCCGGGCCTGGCAGCACATCCAGGAGGTCGAGGCCGCGGGCGGCATGGCCAAGGCGATCGACGCCGGCATCCCCAAGCTGCGCATCGAGGAGGCCGCGGCCCGCACCCAGGCCCGCATCGACTCCGGGCGCCAGCCGGTGATCGGCGTCAACAAGTACCGCGTGGAGAACGACGAGGCGATCGAGGTGCTCAAGGTGGACAACTCCGCCGTGCGCGCCCAGCAGATCGCCAAGCTGAAGCGGCTGCGCGAGGAGCGGGACGAGACCGCCTGCCGGGACGCCCTGGACGCGCTGACCCGGGCGGCCGGCGGGGACGGCAACCTGCTGGAGCTGGCGGTGAACGCGGCCCGTGCCAAGGCCACCGTCGGTGAGATCTCCGACGCCCTGGAGAAGGTGTTCGGGCGCCACGCCAGCCAGATCCGTACGATCTCCGGCGTGTACCGCAACGAAGCAGGCGAGTCCCCCTCGGTGGACCGCACCCGGGCCCTGGTGGACGCCTTCGCGGAGGCCGAGGGCCGCCGTCCGCGCATCCTGGTCGCCAAGATGGGCCAGGACGGCCACGACCGCGGCCAGAAGGTGATCGCCTCCGCCTTCGCCGACCTCGGTTTCGACGTGGACGTCGGCCCGCTGTTCCAGACGCCGGCCGAGGTGGCCCGTCAGGCGGTCGAGGCGGATGTGCACATCGTGGGCGTCTCCTCGCTGGCGGCCGGGCATCTGACGCTGGTCCCGGCGCTGAAGGAGCAGCTGGCCGAGGAGGGCCGCGAGGACATCATGATCGTCGTCGGCGGGGTGATCCCGCCGCAGGACGTGCCGACGCTGCTGGAGATGGGCGCGGCGGCCGTGTTCCCGCCGGGGACGGTGATCCCCGACGCGGCGTACGACCTGGTGAAGCGGCTCGCCGACGACCTGGGGCTCGCCCTGTGATCGACGTCGACGCCTATGTGAAGGGTGTGCTCGACGGCAAGCGGGCGATCGTCGCGCGCGCCATCACGCTCGTCGAGTCAACCCGTCCTCAGCACCGGGCGCTGGCGCAGGAGCTGCTCACCGAGCTGCTGCCGCACGCCGGCCGGGCGCGGCGGATCGGCGTCAGCGGGGTGCCGGGCGTGGGCAAGTCGACGTTCATCGACGCGTTCGGCACCATGCTCACGGGCCTCGGGTACCGGGTGGCGGTGCTCGCCGTCGACCCGTCCTCGGGCCGCACGGGCGGCTCCATCCTCGGCGACAAGACGCGGATGGAGCGGCTGGCCGTCGATCCGGCGGCGTTCGTGCGGCCGTCCCCGTCGGCGGGCACGCTCGGCGGGGTCGCCAAGGCCACGCGTGAGTCGATCGTGGTGATGGAGGCGGCCGGATACGACGTGGTGCTGGTGGAGACGGTTGGCGTGGGCCAGTCGGAGACGGCCGTGGCCAACATGGTCGACTCGTTCCTGCTGCTGACCCTGGCCCGCACCGGCGACCAGCTGCAGGGCATCAAGAAGGGCGTGCTGGAGCTGGCCGATGTCATCGCCGTGAACAAGGCGGACGGCCCGCACGAGCGCGACGCCCGCGCCGCCGCCCGGGAACTGGCGGGCGCGCTGCGGCTGATGCACGGCAAGGACGCGGCCTGGACCCCGCCGGTGCTCAGCTGCAGCGCCCGCGAGTCCACCGGCCTGGACACCGTGTGGGAGCGGCTGGAGCAGCACCGGGCGCTGCTGGACTCGACGGGGCGGCTCGCCGCCAAGCGCCGGGACCAGCAGGTCGACTGGACCTGGTCGATGGTCCACGACGAACTCCTCGGCCGCCTGCACACCGACCCGGCGGTGAAGTCCCTCGCCCCCGAGCTCGAAGAGCGGGTCAGGAACGGGGAGTTGACGGCCACACTGGCGGCGGAACGGATCCTGCAGGCGTTCACGGACCGCTGAGGACGTTCAGTTCGCTGGGGCCGGATCAGGGCCGCTGAGGCCGTTCAGCTCACTGGAGCCGGTTCACGGACCGCCGAGGCGGCTCAGGCTCCGTCCTCCAGCCGGGCGGCGAACGCGTTGTAGGCCCGCTCGTCGAACAGGACGAATCTGACCTCCTCCACGGCCGTGTCCATGGCCCGGACCGTCTCCACGGCGATGCGGGCCGCGTCGTCCATCGGCCAGCGGTAGACGCCGGTGGAGATGGCGGGGAACGCGACCGTCTTCGCGCCCAGTTCGTCGGCGACGCGCAGGGACTCGCGGTAGCAGGAGGCGAGCAGGTCCGAGCGGTCCTCGGTGGTGCTGTACACGGGGCCGACGGTGTGGATGACCCAGCGGGCGTCCAGTTCGCCGGCGGTGGTGGCGACCGCCTGGCCGGTGGGCAGGCCCTTGCCGTACTTGGTGGCGCGCAGCCGGCGGCACTCCTCGAGGATCGCCGGTCCGCCACGCCGGTGGATCGCGCCGTCGACGCCTCCCCCGCCGAGCAGGGAGGAGTTCGCCGCGTTGACGATGGCGTCGGCGCTCTGCCGGGTGATGTCGCCCTGGACGAGGGTGATCGTGGTCATGCCCGTCATCGTAGGGAGCCGGGCCGCGTGGCGGCGGGAACGCGCCGGTCAGGTCTGGCGCAGGCGCCGCCAGACGGCCTTGGCCGCGTTGTGTCCCGACATGCCGTGCACTCCGGGTCCGGGCGGGGTGGCCGAGGAGCAGATGTAGACGGACGGGTGCGGGGTGGCGTACGGGAAGAGGGACAGCCGGGGCCGCAGCACGGCCTGCAGGCCGGTCACCGCGCCGGTGGCGATGTCGCCGCCGACGTAGTTGGCGTTGCGCGCGGCAAGCTCCGGCGGGCCGGCGGTGGCACGGGCCAGGACGCGGTCGCGGAAGCCGGGGGCGAAGCGCTCCAGCTGGCGTTCGATGGCGTCGGTGAGGTCCCCGGTCCAGCCGTTGGGGACGTGCCCGTAGGCCCAGAAGACCTGCTTGCCCTCGGGCGCCCGGGTGGGGTCGGCGACGCCGGGCTGCACGGTGATCAGGAACGGCGCGTCGGGGGCGCGGCCCTCGCGGGAGGCGGCGCGCAGGGCGGTGCCGATCTCCTGGCTGCTCGCGCCGATCTGCACGGTGCCGGCGACGCGGGCCTCCGGCGCGGTCCACGGCACGGGGCCGTCCAGCGCGTAGTCGATCTTGAAGACGCCGGGGCCGTACCGGTAGCGGCCGTACAGGTCGCCGAGGCCGGCGATGCGGGCCAGGGCGGTGGGCGAGGTGTCGAAGACGTAGGCGCGGGCCGGCGGCAGGTCGTCCAGGCGCTTGACCTCGTAGTCGGTGTGGATCTGGCCGCCGAGGTCCTTCAGATAGGCGGCGAGCGCGTCGGAGATGGCCTGGGAGCCGCCGCGGGCGACGGGCCAGCCGCGGGCGTGCGCGGCGAGGGCGAAGACCAGGCCGATGGCGCTGGTCGCGAAGCCGCTCAGGGGTGCCATGACGTGGGCGACGAGACCGGCGAGGAGCGCCTTGGCCTTCTCGTCGCGGAAGCGGCGCATCAGCCAGGTCGACGGCGGCAGCCCGGCGAGCCCGAAGCGGGCGAGGGTGACCGGGTCGCGGGGCAGCGCGGTCAGCGGCAGGGACATGAAGTCGCGGGCGAGGGTGTCCCAGCGGGGCAGGAAGGGCTGCACCAGGCGGCGGTAGGCGCCGGCGTCCCGGGGGCCGAAGGAGGCGGCGGTCTCGGCCAGCGACCGGGACAGCACGGCGGCTGAGCCGTCCGGGAACGGGTGGGCCATGGGCAGCTCGGGCTGCAGCCACTCGAGGCCGTAGCGCTCCAGGGGCAGGGCGCGGAAGGCCGGGGAGTTGATGCCGAGGGGGTGTGCCGCGGCGCAGGGGTCGTGGCGGAAGCCGGGCAGGGTGAGCTCCTCGGTGCGGGCACCGCCCCCCACGGTGTCCCTGGCCTCGAACAGCGCCACGGTGAAGCCGCGCCGGGCCAGCTCCACGGCGGCGGTCAGTCCATTGGGCCCCGCACCCACGACGACCGCATCGAGCATCGACGGCACCTTCGGACTCCTTTGTCAGCCGGTGGCCACTGGAGGACAGGATATGCCGGGCCGCCGTCCCCCGGTCGCGGACCGAGAGGTGATCGTCCGCGGCCCGCGCCGCGCGGCGCCACCGCCGTGCGGCGTCCCGCCGTGGCGGGCCGGACGGCGGGGCATGCCAGATCACTCCGGATCACCAGGGCCTGCCAGATCACTCCGGATCACCGGGGCTCGGGAGATCAGGACCCGTCGGACAGCAGTTCGGCCACCCGGCGGGCGGTCGCGGCGTCGCGGGCGGCGGTGAACGGCAGGGTGTTGCCGCCGGTGATCCGGAACGGTTCGCCCGCGCGGGTCAGATGCGTTCCGCCCGCCTCCTCGACCAGCAGCAGCCCGGCCGCGTGGTCCCAGGCCGCCTCCCAGCTGAAGGCGGTGGCGTCGGACTCGCCGCGGGCGACCGCCAGATACTCAAGCCCGGCCGAGCCGCAGGAGCGCGGGGCCACGCCGTCGGTCCACAGGCCGAGCAGGGCGCGCTTCTGCTCTTCGGTGGTGTAGTCGGGGTGGGAGACCGCCACCCGCAGCTCGCTCCCGGGCTCCGGGGAGCCGGAGTGCAGCGGCTCGCCGTCGAGCAGGGCGCCCCGGCCGCGGACGGCGGTGGCAAGGAGGCCGCGGGCGGGGGCGTAGGTCCAGGAGGCGTGCACCACTCCCCCGTGTGCGAGTGCGACGAGCGTGCAGAAGCCGGGCTCGCCGCGCACGAACTGCCGTGTGCCGTCGACCGGGTCGACGATCCACACGGGCGCCTCGCCGCGTATCGCCTCGTACGAGGCCGGGTTGACGTGCACCGCCTCCTCGCCGACGACGACCGAGCCGGGCAGCAGGGCGGGGAGCGTCTTGGTCAGATACAGCTCCGCCTTGCGGTCGGCGTCGGTGACCAGGTCGTGCGGGCCGCTCTTGTGGTCCACCTCGTGCTCGGCGAGCCGGCGCCAGCGCGGCATGATCTCCTGCGCCGCCGCCTCCCGCAGGGCCTCCTCCACGTCGGCGGCGCGGCGGGCGAGGAACTCGTCGATGGTGTTGTGAGCGTCGATCATGTCTCCATGAGAGCACGTCGTCCCGCCGCGCCCCACTCGCCCGGGTACCGGGGGCTGCGCACCCGGTCGCGAAGTCCGGGACCGGGCGGTACTCAGGCCGGCGGGCACGCACCGTCCCGTCTCCGTCACCGCCCGAGTACGCAGCGAGTTGGGCCCTTCCGCCCCACAGGGAAGCGTGTGACACTGGCGTCCCGTCCGCAGTGTGGACCCCTCCGCCCCGACCCACGAGAAGTGCGCCGTGCGTTCCTTTCCTCTGCCGATCGCCCTGACCGCGCGCCTGTCCCCGGTGGTCGTACTCGCCGCTGCAGGGTGGGCGCTGTCCTCCGGCCCGCTGGCCGCTCCGCAGGCCGCCGAGAAGCCGCCCACCGAGAAGAAGACGCAGACGCAGTCCGCCTCCGCGCCGGCAGCGACCCAGGAGGCGAAGACCTACACCGCCGCCCCCGCACCGTGCACCGGCATCCCCGAAGACACCATCAAGTCCCTTGTGCCGAACGCCAAGACGGCCGGCAAGGAGATACCGTCGACCGACGCCAAGCTGCGCCGCACCTGCTCGTGGAACGCGCTCAAGGGGTACGAGTACCGCTGGCTGGATGTGTCCTTCGAGGTGATGGCCTCCGACGAGGCGGCGAAGCGGTCGTACGAGGGGCGGCTGCAGCAGAAGAGCGGCGGCGGATCCGTTCCCGGGCTGGGTGACGCGGCGTACTCCGTCGTGAACCTCACCACCGAGGACAAGCAGGAGACCCGCGAGGGCACGGTCGTGGCCCGCACCGCCAACGCGCTGGTGATCGTCACCTACAACGGCAGCGACTTCGAGTCGAAGAAGGCGCCCAGCTCGGACGAGATCAACAAGGGCGCGATCAAGGCCGCCAAGGCGGCGATGGCGACCCTGGAGAAGGCCCGGGACTGACATCCGGAATCCGCGGTTCCGTGACATCCGTCACACCCCTCTCCCGATCTATGCGGGGCCATTAGTAGAGACCGCCGCGACGACATAGTCGACTTGTCCGTCTTGCCCCCGGGGTGGGGACGGCCGGCGTGAGCGGCGGTCACCTCCGCCGGCAGGCATCGCCGTCTCTTCGCAGATGCAAGCCTCTTGACGTGACGACAGCCCCTCCGGCGCCCCTCCCCGCACCCTCTGGCACGCTCCGCCTCTCACCGCAAGGGGCTCGCCGGTCTACGAGGCGGGGTAGTAAAAGCGCCCGTTGCCCTGCGCGCCGGGACCTCCCAAGAATGGCCACCCTCCGGACATCAAGGGTGAGGTCACGCATGGCAAAGCATCGCCACCAGCAGCGCTACCGGCGGCCGGTCGTCGCCGCGATCGCCGCGAGCGTCATAGGCATACCGTCCGTCGCCATGGCCTGTACCGACTGGCCCGGCGACGATCAGGGGCGGCACGACCGCACCGCCGCCACCACGGTCGCCTCCGAGGACCGGTGGGACGGAGCGAACTGGTACCGCGAGTGGAGCAGCCGCCCGGGCAACGGCCCCTCGGCGCACACCACGCCCGAGGCGAGTCCGTCGAAGACGCACAAGAAGAAGGACGACGAGAAGTCCAAGAAGTCCCGTAAGGCGAAGAAGGCGAAGAAGACGAGGAAGGCGAAGGCCGCCGAGACCACCCGCGCCTCCGAGCCGGCCAGGACGCCGAGCGCCGAGCCCTCCACCTCCGCCCCGAAGCCTCCCGCCTCCTCGGCCCCCTCCTCGCCGAGCACCTCCAAGCCCTCCGCCACCGCCACGGGCGACGTCGCCCGGGTCGTGGAGCTGGTCAACGCCGAGCGCGCCAAGGCGGGTTGCTCGGCGGTGACCGTCAACTCCAAGCTGACCAAGGCCGCTCAGGACCACAGCGAGGACATGGCGGCGACCGGGAACATGTCGCACACCGGCTCCGACGGCTCCACCCCCGACCAGCGCATCACCCGCGCCGGCTACAGCTGGAGCGCCTACGGCGAGAACGTCGCCTACGGCTACTCCACGCCGGAGCAGGTGATGGAGGGCTGGATGAACAGCCCCGGCCACCGGGAGAACATCCTCAACTGCAACTTCAAGGAGATCGGCGTCGGCCGCTCCGGCACCTACTGGACCCAGGACTTCGGCACCGCCCGCTAGGGGGTGTCCGCAAAGTCCCGGGTCATCACCTGCCGCTCACTGAAGGCGGGCCGCAGCCCGGTCGGAGGCGCTGCGGCCCGCCATCAGCGCCACGTACAGCACCAGCGAGGCCGCCAGGCCCACGGCCCAGCCGTAGTCCGCGAGGGGCTTCAGGAACGGGATCAGGCCGTCCTCGGGGAAGGGTCCCTTGCCCGGCGCCGAGTGGGAGCCGCCCACCGCGAGCACCCCGCCGACCACGAAAGCGACGACGGCCCGCAGGTTCCAGCCGGAGGTGTACCAGTAGCGGCTGCCCGGGGTGTACAGGCCGGGCAGGTCCAGCGCGGTGCGGCGGACGATCCAGTAGTCGCCGATGAGGATGCCGGCGACGCTGCCGAGCAGGCCGCCGACCAGGCCGAGCCAGGTGAAGATGTACAGCTCGGGCGTCTCGGTGAGCTTCCACGGCATGATCACCACGCCGACCACGCCCGTGATCAGCGCGCCGGTGCGGAAGGTGATGAACCGCGGCGCCAGGTTGGCCAGGTCGTACGCCGGAGAGACGACGTTGGCCGCGATGTTCACCGAGATCGTCGCGACCAGCACGGTCACCAGGGCGAAGAGCAGCCCGAAGACGTTGTCGGTCTTGCCGGCGAGCGCCACCGGGTCCCACATCGCGACGCCGTACACCGCCTGCGAGCCGGAGGTGACGAACACCGAAAGGAGCGCGAACAGGGTCATGGTGGTGGGCAGTCCGAGGGTCTGGCCCCACACCTGGGCGCGCTGGCCCGCCCCGAAGCGGGTGAAGTCGGGGATGTTCAGGCTCAGCGTGGACCAGAAGGCGATCATGCCCATGAGGGAGGGGAAGAACACCGGCCAGAAGTCGGCGCCCCAGCCCAGCTTCGAGGGCTGGTCGAGCAGCGGGCCCAGACCGCCCGCCTTGGTGGCGATCCACACCAGCAGCACCAGCGCGCCCACGATGACGAACGGCGCCGCCCAGTTCTCGAACCGGCGCAGGGCCTCCATCCCCCGGTAGATGATGGCCAGTTCGAGCGCCCAGAACAGCACGAAGCACACCCAGAGCGTCCACGGCTGGCCGCCCACCTCGGACGCCTCGGCCCAGCCGCCGAAGATCTTGCCCAGCAGCACGAAGATGCCCTGGCCGCCGATCCAGGTCTGGATGCCGAACCAGGCGCACGCCACCCCGGCCCGGATCATCGCCGGCAGGTTGGCGCCGCGCAGCCCGAAGGAGGCGCGGGCCATCACCGGGAACGGGATGCCGTACTTGGGTCCGGCGTGACCGGTGAGCAGCATCGGCGCCAGCACGATGACATTGGCGAGCGCGATGGTGAACACCGCCTGCTTCCAGTCCATGCCGAGCGCCACCAGGCCGGAGGCCAGCAGCCAGGAGGGGATGTTGTGCGCCATCCCCACCCACAGCGCGCAGAAGTTGTACGTCGTCCAGCGGCGCCGGGCCAGCGGCACGGGCAGCAGGTCGTCGTTGACGAAGCGGCTGTGGGTGGGGACGGCGCCGGGCGGAAGCTCGACGCGTCCCGCCGGGTCGGTTATCGAGGGGTCGGAAGGTGTGGGCGGGACGGTCGCTGTCATGGACGTTCCCTTCGGCGGGGAGGACCGGTCGGTGAACGAGGGGAGGGGTTCGTGCTCGATCGGACGAGGGGACGGGTTCGTGCTCGGTCGAGCGAGGGGACGGATGGGTGCTCCAGCCGACGCGCGGGCGGGTCAGCCCTTGAGCGCGGGGATGATCTCCGCGCCGTACGCGTCGATCGTCTGCTCCTGTGCGTCGTGCATGTCGTAGACGGCGAACTGGTCGACGCCCAGCTCGCGCAGGGCCTGCAGCTTCTCGATGTGCGCCTCGGCGGGGCCGAGGAGGCAGAACCGGTCGACGATCTCGTCCGGCACGAAGTCCGTGGACGGATTGCCGGCCCGGCCGTGGTGGCTGTAGTCGTAGCCCTGGCGGCCCTTGATGTACTCGGTCAGCGCCTGAGGCACCATGCCGGAGTGCTCGCCGTAGCGGGCCACCAGGTCGGCGACGTGGTTGCCGACCATGCCGCCGAACCAGCGGCACTGCTCGCGGGCGTGGGCCAGGTCGTCGCCGACGTAGGCGGGGGCGGCGACGCAGATGGTGAGGGAGTCGGGGTCCCGGCCCGCCTCGGCGGCGGCGTCGCGCACCGCCTTCACCATCCACTCGGTGAGGTAGAGGTCGGCGAGCTGGAGGATGAAGCCGTCGGCCTTCTGCCCGGCGAGCGCCAGCGCCTTCGGCCCGTACGCCGCCATCCACACCGGGAGCTTTCCGTCGCGCACCCAGGGGATGCGCAGCGGCCTGCCGTCGACCTCGGCTTCCCGGCCCTCGGCGAGGTCGCGGATGACGCCGATGGCCTCGCCGAGGCGGGCCAGGGTGTTGGGTTTGCGTCCGGCGACGCGCATGGCGGAGTCGCCGCGGCCGATGCCGCACACGGTGCGGTTGCCGAACATGTCGTTGAGGGTGGCGAAGGTGGAGGCGGTGACCTCCCAGGTGCGGGTGCCCGGGTTGGTGACCATCGGGCCGACCTTCAGTTTCGTGGTGTTGGCGAGGATCTGGCTGTAGATGACGAACGGCTCCTGCCACAGCACGGCGGAGTCGAAGGTCCAGCCGTGGGTGAAACCGCTGCGTTCGGCGCGCTTCATCAGGCTGACGACCCGCGAGGCGGGCGGGTCGGTCTGCAGGACGAGTCCGAAGTCCATGGCACGACTCCTTGCGTGAGATTCAGCCGAGGTACTGGCAGGTGGAGCGCGGGGTGTAGACGCCGTGCCCGGCGTGGCCGGTGTACTCCCGCTCGGTGATGACCGGGACGCCGCGCGAGAGGACGGTCTCGACCCGGCCGGTGACCCGCTTGCCCTCGTAGGCCGAGTAGTCGACGTTCATGTGGTGGGTCTCGGCGGACAGCACCTGCTCGGCGTGCGGGTCGTAGATCACGACGTCGGCGTCGGCGCCCGGCGCGATGGTGCCCTTCTTCGGGTAGAGGCCGAACATCCGGGCCGGGGTGGCGCAGGCGATCTCGATCCAGCGGCGGCGGCTGATGTGCCCGTCCAGGACGGCCTGGTGGAGCAGGTCCATGCGGTTCTCCACGCCCGGCAGCCCGTTGGGGATCTTGGAGAAGTCGCCGCGGCCGAGTTCCTTCTGGCCCACGAAGCAGAAGGGGCAGTGGTCGGTGGAGACCACCTGGAGGTCGTTGGTGCGCAGGCCCTGCCAGAGCTTGGCCTGGTGCTCCTTGGGCCGCAGGGGCGTGCTGCAGACGTACTTGGCGCCCTCGAAGTCCGGCTCGGCGAGGTTGTCGGTGGACAGGAACAGGTACTGCGGGCAGGTCTCGGCGAAGACCGGCAGGCCCTCGTCGCGGGCGCGGGCGAGTTCGGCGACCGCCTCCATGGCCGAGACGTGCACCACGTACAGCGGAGCGCCGGCGACCTGGGCGAGGCGGATGGCGCGGTGGGTGGCCTCGGCCTCGAGCAGGGCCTTGCGCACCTCGCCGTGGTAGCGGGGGTCGGTCTCGCCGCGGGCGAGCGCCTGCTCGACGAGGACGTCGATGGCGATGCCGTTCTCGGCGTGCATCATGATCAGGCCGCCGTTCTCGGCGGAGCGCTGCATGGCGCGCAGGATCTGCCCGTCGTCGGAATAGAAGACGCCCGGGTAGGCCATGAACTGCTTGAACGAGGTGACGCCCTCCTCGACGAGGAGGTCCATCTCCTTGAGGGTCTCCTGGTTCACATCGGAGACGATCATGTGGAAGCCGTAGTCGATGGCGCAGTTGCCCTCGGCCTTGGCGTGCCAGGCGTCGAGTCCGGCGCGCAGCGACTGGCCGACGCTCTGCACGGCGAAGTCGACGATGGTTGTGGTGCCGCCCCAGGCGGCGGCGCGGGTGCCGGTCTCGAAGGTGTCGGAGGCGAAGGTGCCGCCGAACGGCAGCTCCATGTGGGTGTGGGCGTCGACGCCGCCCGGGATGACGTACTTGCCGGTGGCGTCGATGACACGGTCGGCGGTGAGGGCCTCGGCCGCGGGGGTGCCGGTGGCGGCGAGGGCGGCGATACGGCCGTCCTCGATCAGGATGTCGGCGTGGGTCTCGTCGGCGGCGGTGATGACGAGGCCGCCGCGGATCAGTGTCCGGCTGCTCATGTCCGTCTCGCTCCTCGCTGTGGGTGCGTGCGGGTGGTGTGAGGGCTCGTCGCTCCCCCGGTCTTCGCCTCGCTCGATCGGGGACCCCCGTGGCGGCGGGGCCGCGGACCGTCCGCGGCCCCGCGCCCGGTCCGGGCGGTTACGGCGCCGTCAGCGGCGAGTAGGCCGCGGGCGCGCGGTCCCGGTAGAACTGCCAGCGGTCCCGGACCTCGCGGAGCTTGGCCATGTCCAGGTCCCGCACGACCAGTTCGGTCTCCTTGTCGCCGGCCACCTCGCCCACGAAGCGGGCCTCCGGGTCGACGAAGTAGCTGGTGCCGTAGAAGTCGTTGTCGCCCAGCTCCTCCACGCCGACCCGGTTGATCGCGCCGACGAAGTACTCGTTGGCGACCGCGGCCGCGGGCTGCTCCAGCTGCCACAGGTAGCCGGACAGGCCCCGGGAGGTGGCGGAGGGGTTGAACACGATCTCCGCGCCCGCGAGTCCGAGCGCCCGCCAGCCCTCGGGGAAGTGGCGGTCGTAGCAGATGTAGACGCCGATCCGGCCGGCCGCGGTGTCGAAGACGGGCCAGCCGAGGTTGCCGGGCCTGAAGTAGAACTTCTCCCAGAAGCCGCGCACCTGAGGGATGTGCGTCTTGCGGTACTTGCCGAGGTAGGAGCCGTCGGCGTCGATCACCGCCGCGGTGTTGTAGAGGACGCCGGGCTGCTCCTCCTCGTACATCGGCAGCACCAGGACGATGCCCAGCTCCCGGGCGAGGGACTGGAAGCGCTTGACGATCGGGCCGTCGGGGATGGTCTCGGCGTACTCGTAGAAGGCCGGGTCCTGCACCTGGCAGAAGTAGGGGCCGTAGAACAGCTCCTGGAAGCACAGCACTTGAGCGCCCTGGGCGGCAGCGTCGCGGGCTGCCTGTTCGTGGACCTGGATCATCGACTCCTTGTCGCCGGTCCAGGCGGTCTGGAAGACGGCGGCACGGATCACTCGGCTCATCGCAACCTCCGGTCGCTCGGTGTGCGGCGAGCCTAGGAAGTGCGCGAGCCTGCGTTGAGGTACACGGTGTCACGTCTGCGGGGGCCCGGCGTGTCACCGTGTCACTGCTGAACCGGCCCATGTCTCACCGCCGTTGTCGCAAGTGGTCGCGGGTTCGAGTGGTGTTGCTCGTGATGTGTCGGTGGTGAGGCGCGCGAGACGTCACCGGGGCCGCCCGCGGGGCGCGTCACTGGTGCCGCGCGGCGCGCTTCACTGGTGCTGCGCGTCGTGCGCGAGGAGCGCGATGTGGACCGAGGCGGCCTGCTCGAAGTCGTCGAGGTCCACGCCGAGCCGCGTCTGTATCGCTTCCAGACGGCGGTAGAGGGCGGGGCGGGAGACGTGGTGGAGCTGGGCGGTGCGGGACTTGTTGCGTCCGGTGGCCAGATAGGTGCGCAGCACGGACAGCAGGTCCTCGTCCGGCTCGCTCAGCAGTCCGTCCAGCTCGCGCTCGGCGAAGGACTGCACCTGCGGGTCGTCGCGCAGCAGTCGGATCAGCCCGCGCAGATGGACGTCCCGCAGGCGGACCACGGGCGGCAGGTCAAGGGCGGGGGCGGATCCGGCGGCGGCGTCGGCCACGTGCCGGGCCTCGCGGAGTCCGGCGGGCACGTCGTCGAAGACGGTCCGCGCGTCCGCGGCGGCCACCACGACCGGTTCGGGGCCCGGCTCGGCGCGCAGCCGGGCGGCGAAGTGCGCGGTGAGCGCCTGCGGGTCCTGGTCGCGGGCGAGGCTCAGCAGGACGGCGCTCGCCCCGTCGGCGAGTTCGCCGGTGAGGCCGGGCAGGCCCAGCAGGCGCAGCACGCGGTCCAGCCGGGCCGCACTGCGGCCGCGGACCACCAGGGGCACGAAGGTGCGCCGGTTCACCGGCAGTCCGGCGGCGCGGGCCCTGGGCAGCAGCTGCCGGGCGGGCAGGACGCCGCTGATCAGGTCGGTGAGCAGGCTCTGGGCGGACTGCTCCTCCCAGGAGCAGGCGGCGCCGCCGACGAGCATGCGGTGCAGCACGAGGGCCTCGGCGGCCCGGTCGGCGAGCAGCCGGCCGGTCGCGGTGTCGCCGCGGTAGCCGCACAGCACCAGCCGGCCCCAGCGTTCGCCGCGCCCGCCCAGTTCGGCGCGGATCCAGCCGTCGCCCTCGGTGCGGCCGGCCTGGCGGGCGATGCGGTCCCAGTCGCGCAGCACGTCGTCCACGGCGGGCCGCTCCCCCGCCGTGCCGAGGACGCGGTGGGCGAGGTTGGTGACGACGACGGGGCAGCCGCTGTGCCGGGCGATCTCGTCGAGCAGGCGCTGCAGCGGGGCGCCGGCGGTGATGAGCGCCGTCAGTTCGGTGCGGACGGACTCGGAGAGGCTGACCGCGGCGAACTTTCGGCGCACCAGCCGGGACTGGACCTCCTCGGTCAGCTGGGCGAAGGGGAAGGGCCGGTGGAGCACCACCAGGGGCAGCCCGCACCGCTCGGCCACGCGCCGCATCGCGTCCGGCGGGGAGGGGAAGGCGCGGCCGAGTCCGAGGACGACCGCGGCGGCGTCCGCGCGGTGCAGGGAGCGCACGTACTCGGCCTGTTTCTCCTCGTCCCCGGCCAGCAGCACGCCGGTGGTGAGGACCATCTCGCCGCCGCTGAGCATCACTCCGACGTCGGCCGCCTCGGCGACATGCACCCAGCGCACCGGCCGGTCCAGCCGGTGCTCGCCGGCCACCACCTCGGGCTCACCGGCGAGCACCCGCTCCAGCGCGAGCACCTGACGGACCGACAGTGCGGGTGCCGGGGCTTCCCAGGGATCCAAGACGCTGACCATGGCGGCTTTCCCTTGATCGGTGTGCTGCTACTGGATGCTCCTCAGCGCGCGTTCGAGGATCGCGGCGCCCTCCTCGGCCTCCGCCACGTTGAGGGAGAGCGGCGGCGCGATGCGCAGGGCGCTGGTGTCGTGGCCGCCGCCCTTGCCGATGAGCAGGCCGCCCTCGCGGGCCGCCTCCAGCACGGCGGAAGCCGCCTCGGGGTAGGCCTCGTCGGTGCCGGGCCGGGCCAGTTCGATACCGATCATCAGCCCGCGTCCGCGCACCTCGCGCACGGCGGGGACCTGCGCGGCGACGGCCCGCAGCCGTTCGATGAGCATGCCGCCGACCCGGCGGGCGTTGCCCTGCAGGTCGTGTTCGAGGAGGTAGTTGAGGTTGGCGAGCCCGGCGGCCATGGTGATCTGGGTGCCGCCGAAGGTGGAGATGCTGTTGGCGTCCAGACAGTTCATGATCTCGGCGCGGGCCACCACGCCGCCGATGGACATGCCGTTGCCGATGCCCTTGGCGAAGGTGAGCATGTCGGGCGGGCCGCTCTGGCCGTGCGCCTGCCAGCCCCAGAAGTGCTCGCCGGTGCGGCCCCAGCCGGTCTGCACCTCGTCGGAGATCCACAGGATGCCCCGCTCCTGCAGCACCTCGCGGAAGGCGGCGTAGAGGCCGTCCGGGGGCGAGGTGAAGCCGCCGACCCCCTGGATCGGCTCGGCGATCAGCGCGGCCGGCGGGCGGGTGTGGCCGAGCAGGTCCGTCAGGTCGTCGACGCAGGCCTCGATGAAGCCCTGGTCGTCGAGGTGCGCGAACGGGCCGCGGCTGCGGACGCCGCCGTGCACGTACAGGGTCTGCAGCGGGGACAGCGAGGTCGGGGACCAGCTGCGGTTGCCGGTGATGCCGACGGCGCTGAAGGAGCGGCCGTGGTAGCTGTTGCGCATCGCGAGCACGGTGTTGCTGCGCCGGTAGGTGGTGGCGAGCAGCAGGGCCGTGTCGTTGGCCTCGGTGCCGGAGGTGGTGAAGAACACCCGTGCGTTGGGGATGCCGCTCAACTGGGCGATGCGTTCGGCGAGTTCCACCATCGGCCGGTTGAGGTAGAGGGTGGAGGAGTGCAGGATCCGCCCGGCCTGCTCGCTGACGGCCTTGGTGATCTCGGGCAGGGCGTGGGCGGTCATGGTGGTGAGGATGCCGCCGAAGAAGTCCAGGTAGCGGTTGCCGTGGGAGTCCCAGACGTGGCGTCCCTCGCCGTGGGTGATCTCGATGGGCTCCTCGTAGTAGAGGGCGAGCCAGTCGGGGAGGACCGCGCGGTGGCGGCCCAGCAGGTCGTCGGTCATGGCTGCACCAGCCCTTCGTAGGCGTCGGGTCGGCGGTCCCGGTAGAAGGCCCAGGTCTTGCGCACCTCGTCGACGAGGTCGAGGTCCAGGTCGCGGACGAGGAGTTCCTCCTCGGTGTCGCTGGCGGCGTCGCCGACGAACCGGCCGCGCGGGTCGACGAAGTAGGACGTGCCGTAGAAGTCGTTGTCGCCGTACTCCTCCCGGCCCACGCGGTTGATGGCGGCGATGAAGTAGCCGTTGGCGACGGCGGCCGCGGGCTGTTCCAGCTTCCACAGGTGGGCGGAGAGGCTGCGGTGGGTGGCGGACGGGTTGTACACCAGCCGGGCGCCGTTCAGGCCGAGCTGGCGCCAGCCCTCGGGGAAGTGCCGGTCGTAGCAGATGTAGACGCCGACCTTGCCGGCCGCGGTGTCGAAGACGGGCCAGCCGAGGTTGCCGGGCTTGAAGTAGAACTTCTCACGGAAGCCCTTGAGCTGCGGGATGTGATGCTTGCGGTACTTGCCGAGGTAGCTTCCGTCGGCGTCGATCACGGCCGCGGTGTTGTAGTAGAAGCCGGGCTGCTCGATCTCGAACACGGGCGCGATGACGACCATGCCGGTCTCGCGGGCCAGGTCCCGCATCCGGCGCACGGTGGGCCCGTCGGGAACCGGCTCGGCCCACCGGTAGTGCTCGGGGTCCTCGACCTGACAGAAGTACGGGCTGTTGAAGACTTCCTGGAACCCGATGATCTTCGCGCCCCGCCGGGCCGCCTCGCGGGCGTGCTCCTCATGCTTCGCCAGCATGGACTCGGTGTCGCCGGTCCAGGAGGCCTGGACCAGAGCGGCACGTACGACGTTGGCCATGAGCTGCTCCTTCGAGCGACGTCAGCGCCTCTACGCCCGTAGAAACGGCCGTAGAGGGACGAACGTAAGCCTCTCGGACGTCCTTGCCAAGACCATCGTCGCCAACCCGCTGGGTCGAGCGCGATTCGCACTCCTGTGGGTGATCGCGGCGGGCGTCAGGAGGCCGTGCCGGCGACCCGGAGGGCGTGCACCAGGTCCCAGTAGCACGGGCACGACCACGGGCGGGGTGTCCTCCTCCACCGCCCCGGCGAACCGTGCACTGCCCCGGCGGCGCTTGCGGGGCGTTTTCCGCAGTGACGCAAGGTGCGCAGGAGACCACCGTGCGGAGGTGAGTCGTTGCGTCGCGAACGATCACGCCGCGAGCGGGGCACCTCCGGCGCAGTGCGCGGCCAACTGGTCCATCGACAGGCCCAGTTCGCCCGCCAGAGCCGCCACCGTGAAGAAGGCGGGGGTCGGCGCGCGTCCCGTCTCGATCTTGCGGAGCGTCTCGGCGGAGATGCCGGCCTTCGCCGCCACCTCGGCCATGCTGCGGTCGCCGCGGGCCTGACGCAGCAGCCGGCCGAGCCGTTCGCCGCGTTCGCGTTCTTCCGGGGTGAGAGGGGTGCGCACCATGGCACCCATTCTAATACCGGTATAGTAATTGGCATGGTGGAGCTGAAGACGGACTCATCGATCGACGCCATGCACGAGGCGGGCCAGGTCGTCGCGAACGCGCTGACGGCCGTGCGCGAGGCCGCCGACGTGGGCGTCTCCCTGCGGGAGCTGGACGAGGTGGCGCGGGACGTGCTGCGCGAGGCGGGCGCGACCTCGCCGTTCCTCGGCTACCGGCCCTCCTTCGCGCCGACCCCGTTCCCGGCGGTGATCTGCGCCTCCGTCAACGACGCGATCGTGCACGGCATCCCGACCGGCTACCGGCTGCGCGACGGCGACCTGCTCTCCGTCGACTGCGGCGCCCGGCTGAACGGCTGGACCGGCGACTCGGCCCTCAGCTTCGTCGTGGGCACTCCGCGCCCCGAGGACCTGAGACTGATCGAGACGGCCGAGCGGGCGCTGGCCGCCGGGATCGAGGCGGCCGTCGTCGGCAACCGCATCGGCGACATCGCCCACGCCATCGGCACGGTCTGCCGCGCGGCGGGCTACGGCATCCCGGACGGCTTCGGCGGCCACGGCATCGGCCGCCACATGCACGAGGACCCTTCCGTCCCCAACGAGGGGCGTCCGGGCCGGGGCATGCCGCTGCGCCCCGGCATGGCCCTGGCGATCGAGCCCATGCTGATCGCAGGCGGCACCGACGGCTACCACGCCGCCCCCGACGGCTGGACCCTCCGCACCAACGACGGCACCCGCGCGGCCCACGCGGAACACACCATCGCCATCACAGACTCCGGCCCCCGCATCCTGACGGCCCGCCGAGCCTGAGCCGCGCCGCCCGGCCGCCCCTCCTGAACCTCGACTGCCCCTGCACGCGAGCACGCCGCCGTCAGATACGCGGGCTCCCGGCCCGCCCCTCGGGACACCGCCCGCTCCTCGCCTCGCGTCGATTCGCCGCGCGGCATGCGCCCCGGAACGGGGCCCGTCGGCCCGCCCCGGCCGGCTTCGCACCCCCACCCCGCCTGAGGTGCTCCCCCACTGCGATCGTGCGAAGGTGTTCTACGAGTGCGCCTCACGCGGCACAAGGGCGCGTACGCGCGGTACGCGGCGTGTGCGTGTGTAACAGCGGGACGGTCGGGCACCCGCGTCCGGACCGGTACGTCGAGCAGTGAGCGCGCCCCGGGCCCCTCGGAGGTTCCGGCTCCGTCCGGCCGAGGGAGGGTCCATACGAGGGCGCCGGAACGGATGGCCATGACCAGCGGGTTCACAGGTCCGCAGGGCTACGGCTCTGACCCCCTCGGAGAGTTCCTCGCCCGCTTCTTCGGCGGGCCCCGCCCCCGGCAGATCGACATCGGCCGCCTGCTGAGCCAGCCGGCCCGGGAGCTGGTGCGCGGCGCCGCCCAGTACGCCGCCGAGCACGGCAGGCGGGACCTGGACACCGAGCACCTGCTGCGGGCCGCGCTCGCCACCGAGCCGACCCGCAGTCTGCTCCGCGAGGCGGGCGCGGACCCCGACGCGCTGGCCTCGCAGATCGACGAGCGGTCGGGCCCCGCTCTGGAGGGGCCGGACAAGGCCCCGCCGCCGACCTCGCTGTCCCTCACCCCCGCCGTCAAGCGCGCCCTGCTGGACGCCCACGAGCTGGCCCGGACCAGCGGCGCCGGGTACATCGGCCCCGAGCACGTGCTCCACGCGCTGGCCTCCAACCCGGACTCGGCCGCCGGCCACATCCTGAACGCCGCCCATTTCAGGCCGCCCTCCGCCCGGCCGCCGGAGGCGCCGGACGCGGCGCCGCCGCGCGTGGAACGGCCCCGCCCGCCGACCGGCACGCCGACGCTGGACAAGTACGGCCGCGACCTCACCGAACTCGCCCGTGAGGGCCGTATCGACCCGGTGATCGGACGGGAGAAGGAGATCGAGCAGACCGTCGAGGTGCTCTCCCGGCGCGGCAAGAACAACCCGGTGCTGATCGGTGACGCCGGCGTCGGCAAGACCGCGGTCGTGGAGGGGCTGGCCCAGCGGATCGCCGACGGGGACGTGCCCGATGTGCTGATCGGGCGGCGGGTGGTCGCGCTGGACCTGACCGCCGTGGTCGCCGGCACCCGCTTCCGGGGCGACTTCGAGGAGCGGATGAACAACATCGTCGAGGAGATCCGCTCGCACTCCGACCGGCTGATCGTCTTCATCGACGAGCTGCACACCGTGGTCGGCGCGGGCGCCGGCGGCGAGGGCGGTTCGATGGACGCCGGCAACATCCTCAAGCCGGCCCTGGCCCGCGGCGAGCTGCACGTGGTCGGCGCGACCACGCTGGAGGAGTTCCGCCGGATCGAGAAGGACGCCGCGCTGGCCCGCCGCTTCCAGCCGATCATGGTGCCGGAGCCGTCGCCCGAGGACGCCATCGAGATCCTGCGCGGACTGCGCGACCGCTACGAGGCCCACCACCAGGTCCGTTACACCGACGAGGCGCTGGTGGCGGCCGTGGAGCTGTCCGACCGCTACCTCAGCGACCGGCACCTGCCGGACAAGGCCATCGACCTCATCGACCAGGCCGGCGCCCGGGTGCGGCTGCGGGCCCGCACCAAGGGCAGCGACGTGCAGGCCATGGAGCGCGAGATCGAGCAGCTGACCTGCGACAAGGACCAGGCGGTGGCCGACGAGCAGTACGAGCGGGCCACCCAGCTCAGGGACCGGATCGCGGAGCTGAAGCGCCGGGTGGAGGAGGCGGGCGGCAGCACCGAGGTGGACGAGGGGCTGGACCTGGTGGTGGACGCGGAGTCCATCGCCGAGGTGGTGTCCCGGCAGACCGGCATCCCGGTCAGCCGGCTCACCGAGGAGGAGAAGGACCGGCTGCTCAACCTCGAACAGCATCTGCACCAGCGGGTCGTCGGGCAGGACGAGGCCGTGCGGGTCGTCTCGGATGCGGTGATGCGCTCGCGCGCGGGGCTCGGCAGCCCGGACCGCCCGATCGGCAGCTTCCTGTTCCTCGGTCCGACCGGCGTCGGCAAGACCGAGCTGGCGCGGGCGCTCGCCGAGGCGCTGTTCGGCAGCGACGACCGCATGGTGCGGCTCGACATGAGCGAGTACCAGGAGCGGCACACCGTCAGCCGCCTGGTGGGCGCCCCGCCCGGGTACGTGGGCCACGAGGAGGCCGGGCAGCTGACCGAGGTGGTGCGCAGGCACCCGTACTCGCTGCTGCTGCTCGACGAGGTGGAGAAGGCCCACCCGGACGTCTTCAACATCCTGCTGCAGGTCCTCGACGACGGCCGGCTGACCGACTCGCAGGGCCGTACGGTGGACTTCACCAACACCGTGATCGTGATGACCAGCAACCTGGGCTCCGACGTGATCACCCGCCGGGGGGCCACCGTCGGCTTCGCCTCCGGCGGGGCGGACGCGGACGAGGAGGCGCGCCGCGAACAGGTGCTGCGTCCGCTGCGGGAGCACTTCCGGCCGGAGTTCCTCAACCGGATCGACGAGATCGTGGTCTTCCGCCAGCTCACCGAGGACGAACTGCGCAAGATCACCAACATGCTCCTGGAGTCGACCCGGCGGGCGCTGAAGGACCAGGGCATCACGGTCGAGTTCACCGACGCGGCCGTGGACTGGCTGGTCCGGCGCGGCTACCAGCCCGAGTACGGTGCCCGCCCGCTGCGCCGCACCATCCAGCGCGAGGTCGACAACCAGCTCTCGCGCCTCCTCCTCGACGGCCGCGTCAAGGAGGGCGCCCGAGTCACCGTCGACGCCCGCGACGACACCCTGACCTTCGACACCGACGGGACTCCGCCCCCGGGCACCATGACCTGACGGCCACGGCAACTCCCTCAGCGGCGCCGGAGTGCGCGGGCACCGACTTCCTCAGGGGCGCGGGGAACGGCGCGCCCAGCCACACCCCACCCGCACCCGCCGGACGGCAAACCGCGGCACCCCGCACCGCGCCCCGCAGATCAAGCAGTCAGCGAACGACGGGCACGAACGGAACCGCACACCCCTACGCCCCCGCGGAACCCAAGTCGCCGAGAACCGTCTTCACGATGTCCTGGTGGAACCCGCGCACATGCGCCTCCACGAGATCACCGGCAGCATCCACATCCCCGGCCGCGATCGCCTCGTAGATCGCATGATGCTCGGCCCGCAGCCGCGCGGCGACCCGTTCCCAGTCGTCCTCCAGCCTGTTGAACACCGTCAGCAGCGTGTGCCGCACCGCGTTGCGGACCGCGACGGTCATATCGGCCATCAGGCGGTTGCCCCCCGCCTCGGCGATGGCGACATGGAATTCGGTGTCGAAGTCGTTGAACTGCTCCCTGGGCAGAGCGGGGTCGTCCATCCGCAGCAGTGGCTCGCGGATGCGGTCGAGGCCGCCCTCGGCGACGAGCCCCGCGGCCAGCCGCGCGCTGGCCCGCTCCAGCGTGGCGCGGGCCTCGACGACGTCGTCCATCGGGAAGTTCGCCAGCGCGATGTGCAGGCGCAGCAACTGGGTGAGGCCGGCGTCCGGCATCGCCGCGATGACGGTGCCGGACTCCGGTCCGGTCCCCACGCGTGAGCGGAGCACCCCCTGCGCCTCGAGCACCCGCAGCGCCTCGCGTACGGCGGCGCGGCTGACGCCGAGCATCTCGACCAGCTCACGCTCCGGTGGCAGCCGGTCACCGACCCGCAGATTGCCCGCGAGGATCTGCTCTTCGACCCGGGCCAGTACGAGCTCGAAAGTGCGCGAGCGGGGCACCGGCTCCCAGGCAGCGGTCGTGTCAGCCATGGAAAGCCCTTTCCGCAGGTCATCACGTCGTCGCCGAGTTCCCAGGCCAGGGCGGCTTGCCTTGATCTTAGCTTGAGCGGCCCACTTCTTGGTCAGACCAAGCACTTTTGTTGCGTCAAGAGTCTGGACAAGCGGAGGTGAGGTACCTAGCTTGAGCCAAGCAATGGTCTGACCAAGCCCCAATTGTGAGGGTTTATGTACCAGCCAGATCTCTCCCCCGTCGCCGACAGCCTGGCGTTCTCGTCCCTGGTCGCCGCGCTGCCCCTGCTCACCCTTTTCGTCCTGCTCGGCGGCCTGAAGCTGAAGGCTCACTGGGCCGGGCTCGCCTCGCTGGCCGTCGCGGTGATCGTCGCCGTCACCGCCTACGGCATGCCGGCGGATCTCGCCGTGCTCTCGGCGGGCGAAGGAGCCGCCTTCGGGCTGTTCCCGATCATGTGGATCGTCGTCGCCGCCATCTGGGTCTACCAGCTCACGGTGGTCAGCGGACGCTTCGAGGATCTGCGCCGTGCCTTCGGGCTGATCAGCGCCGATCCACGCGTCCAGGCCATCATCATCGCCTTCTGCTTCGGCGGACTGCTCGAGGCGCTGGCCGGCTTCGGCGCGCCGGTGGCCATCACCGGTGTGATGCTGATGGGCCTCGGCTTCGCCCCCGTACGGGCCGCCGTCACCGTCCTGGTGGCCAACACCGCTCCCGTCGCCTTCGGCGCCATCGCGACACCCATCATCACGGCCGGGAACCTCACCAAGATCCCGTACACGGAGATCGGCGCCTACGTGGGCCACCAGACCCCGCTGATCGCCTTCTTCGTACCGCTGCTGCTGGTCGGCCTGGTCGACGGACGCCGCGGAGTGCGGCAGACCTGGCCGGTCGCCCTGGTGTGCGGGGCGGTGTTCGGACTCGCCCAGTACGTCAGCGCCACCTATCTGTCGGTGGAACTCACCGACATCGTCGCCTCGCTGGCGGGCCTCGCCGCCATCGTCCTCTTCCTCCGCGTGTGGCAGCCGCAGGGTGGCGAGGAGGCGCGAACCGATCTCCTCGAGGCGGCTCGGAAGGAGCGGACCGAGGGGACCGACGGGAAGCCGTCCCGCCTCGGCGACGGCACCGACGGCTCGCCGGCCCTGTCCCACTCCGGCTCCGGCTCCGGCGCCGGCGGCTCCTCGGCCCCGTCCCCGGCACGCACCGCGCAGGATCCCGGTGTCACCACGGAAGCGGATCCGCGTGTCGCCACCGAGACGGATCCCCGTGTCACCACCGAGACGCTCCCGGCCACCAACCCAGCCACCGGCCCGGCCGAGCGGATCAAGCGGTCCAAGGTGCTGATGGCCTTCCTGCCCTACTTGATCATCATCGCGGTCTTCTCCCTCGCCAAACTGTGGACTCCCCTCAAGGAGTTCCTGGCCGCCTCCGACGTCAAGGTCGGCTGGCCCGGCCTGGACGGGGAGGTCCTCACCGCCGCCGGGCAGGTGTCCGCCACCACGGTCTACACCTTCCCCTGGCTGTCCTCGCCCGGCACCCTGCTGCTGATCTGCGGCGCCGTCATCGCCGCCGTCTACCGGGTGACCCCGGCGGCAGCCGCCCGGGAGTTCACCGCCACGCTGGTGAAACTGCGCTGGGCCCTGCTGACCGTGGCCGCCGTGCTCGCCCTCGCCTATGTGATGAACCTGTCCGGGCAGACCATCACCATCGGCACCTGGATCGCCGGAGCAGGCGCGGCCTTCGCCTTCCTCTCGCCCATCCTGGGCTGGCTGGGCACGGCGGTCACCGGTTCGGACACCTCGGCCAACGCCCTGTTCGCCACCCTGCAGCAGACCGCCGCCCACAAGGCCGGGCTCGACCCGACGCTGCTGGTGGCGGCCAACACCTCCGGCGGCGTCGTCGGCAAGATGATCAGCCCCCAGAACCTGACCATCGCCGCCACCGCGGTGGGCCTCATCGGACGCGAGTCCCAGCTCTTCCGGGCGGCCATCAAGTGGAGCCTGCTGCTCCTGCTCGCCCTGTGCGCCCTGGTCCTCGCCCAGTCCGGCTTCCTCGCCTGGATGCTGCCATGACCACCGCACCCGCACCCCTGCACCTGCCGTCGCACGCCGCGTCCTCCGAGGGAGCCATGCGGATCGCCCTGTTCGTCACCTGCCTCAACGACACGCTCTTCCCGGCCACCGGACAGGCGGTGGTGACGCTGCTGGAGCGGCTGGGCTGCCGCGTGGAGTTCCCCCAGGGACAGACCTGCTGCGGCCAGATGCACTTCAACACCGGCTACCAGCGCGACTGTGTGCCGCTGGTACGGCGCTTCACCGAGGTGTTCGCCGGATACGACGCCGTCGTCACGCCGTCCGGCTCCTGCGCCGGCATGGTGCGCGAGCAGTACGGGCGGGTCGCCGAGATCTCCGGCGACCCCCGGCTGTCCGCCGCGGTCCGTGAGGCACCGCCGGTGTACGAGCTCTCCGAGTTCCTCGTCGACGTCCTCGGCGTCACCGACGTCGGCGCGTACTTCCCGCACCGGGTCACCTACCACCCGACCTGCCACTCCCTGCGCATGCTCGGCGTCGGCGACCGGCCGCTCGCCCTGCTGCGGGCCGTGCGCGGCATCGACCTGGTGGAACTCAGCGCCGCCGAGCAGTGCTGCGGATTCGGCGGCACCTTCGCCCTGAAGAACGCCGACACCTCCGTGGCCATGTGCGCGGACAAGGTACGGCATGTCCTGGACACCGGAGCCGATGTGCTGTGCGCCGGTGACAACTCCTGCCTCATGCACATCGGCGGCACGCTGTCCCGGCTGCGCACCGGAGTGCGCGTCATGCACCTCGCCGAGATCCTCGCGTCCACGGAAACGGGACCGGACCACGGCGATGCGGCCACCTCGGCCGCGGCCACCGCACCCGCCGCCCGGTGTGCCATCGAAAGGACGAAGACTCCGTGAGCGACACGACGTTCCTGGGCATGCCGGCGTTCCCCGTGGCCGCGCGCGACGCCCTGCGCGACTCCCAGCTGCGCGGCAATCTGGCCCGGGCCACCGGCACCATCCGCTCCCGGCGCGCGGCAGCCGTCGGCGAGCAGGACGACTGGGAGCAGCTGCGGGAGACCGGCCGGGCGCTCAAGGAACGCACCCTGCGCCATCTGGACCACTATCTGCTGCAGTTGGAGGAGAAGGTGACCGCGGCGGGCGGCCAGGTGCACTGGGCCCGCGACGCCGAGGAGGCGCGCCGCATCGTCGTCCGACTGGTGCAGGACACCGGTGAGCGCGAGGTCGTGAAGGTCAAGTCCATGGTCACCCAGGAGATCGGGCTCAACGACGCGCTGGCCGAGGCCGGCATCGACGCCTACGAGACCGATCTGGCCGAGCTGATCGTGCAACTCGGCCACGACCAGCCCTCCCACATCCTGGTCCCGGCCATCCACCGCAACCGGGCGGAGATCCGGGAGATCTTCCTGCGCTCCATGGGCGAGTACGGGACCCCGGCCCCCGCCGAACTGGACGACGATCCACGACGGCTCGCCGAGGCCGCCAGGCGCCATCTGCGGGAGAAGTTCCTGCGGGCGAAGGTCGCCGTCTCGGGGGTCAACTTCCTGGTCGCCGAGACCGGCACCGCGGTCGTGGTGGAGTCCGAGGGCAATGGCCGGATGTGCCTGACGCTGCCCGAGACGCTGATCTCGGTGACCGGTATCGAGAAGGTCGTACCCACCTGGCAGGACCTGGAGGTGTATCTGCAACTGCTGCCGCGCTCCTCCACCGGGGAGCGGATGAACCCCTACACCTCCACCTGGACGGGCACCACCGCCGAGGACGGACCGCGCACCTTCCATCTGGTGCTGGTCGACGGCGGCCGCACCGACACCTTGGCCGACCCGGTCGGCCGGCAGGTGCTCAACTGCATCCGCTGCTCCGCCTGCCTGAATGTGTGCCCGGTGTACGAGCGGGTGGGCGGGCACACCTACGGATCGGTCTACCCCGGGCCGATCGGCGCCGTCCTCAGCCCCCAACTGCGGGGCACGGCCTCGGAAGTGGACCGTTCCCTGCCGTTCGCCTCGTCGCTGTGCGGAGCGTGCTACGAGGTCTGCCCCGTGAAGATCGACATCCCCCAGGTGCTGCTGCATCTGCGGGCCCGGGTCGTCGAGGAGGAACGCGGGCGGCATCTGCCGAAGCCGGAGCGCCTGGCGATGACGGCCGCACGCTGGGTGCTCACCCATCCGTCGTGGCTGTCGGCCGCCCAGCGCGCGGGCGCCCTCGCCGCCAGGCTGGTGGCCCGGCGCGGCCGGCTGGGCCGGCTGCCCGGACCGCTGTCGCGCTGGACCGACACCCGCGACGCCCCCGTCCCTGCCGCCGAGTCGTTCAGCGCCTGGTGGAAGCGGACGCACCGATAGGCCCGCTGGGCCCGCCCGAAGGAGGCAGTGATGAACGCCCGAACCGAGGTACTGGACCGGATCCGGCGTGCCCTGGCCGATGTGCCCGCGAACGAGCGCCCAGGGGACGTGCCCGTGCCCCGGAAGTACTCAAGAAGCGGTCCCACACCGGCCGGGTCCACGGCCACCGTGGACCTCTTCGCCGAACGGCTCGCCGAGTACGGGGCTTCGGCGCAGCTGGTGCCCGAAGGGGACGTCGCCTCGTATGTGGCCCGGTCCGTGGCAGGCTTCGGTGCCGGCCCGGTCGTGGTCCCCGGCGGCTTCCCGCCCGAGTGGCGGTCCGCGCTGGATCCCGACCGGGTGCTGACCGACGTACCCCGCCTGCCGGTCGCCGAACTGGACCGCTGCGGCGGGGTGGTGACGACCGCGGCCGCCGCCATCGCCTCGACCGGAACCCTGGTCCTGGACGGCGGCCCCGGCCAGGGCCGGCGCGCGCTGACCCTGGTGCCCGATGTGCATCTGTGTGTCGTACGCACCGGGCAGATCGTGGCGTCCGTGCCGGAGGCGCTCACCGTGCTGGATCCGTCCCGGCCCCTGACGTTCGTCTCCGGGCCGTCGGCCACCAGTGACATCGAACTCGACCGGGTGGAGGGGGTGCACGGCCCGCGCACGCTGGAAGTCCTCATCGTGGTCGAAGAGTCCGGGGAGGACCGATGAGGCCCGGTGAGGCTCGGAGAGTCATCTCCCCGGAACGAGAGTCATCTCCCCGCAACGAGGAGGGAGTCGAGCAGTGAAGTCCGCCCTTCACTCAGTACGGCGCAGGATCGCCGGACCGGCGGTGCGTCACCCGCTCGCGATGCTGCCGGCGCCCCGGCCCGGGAACCCCACGACGGCGGCCTGCTGCACGCTGCCCGCCGAGACACGGGCGGTGGCGAGGGCCAGGGCGTTCGCCCTGGAACGGCTGGCGGCATGGCGGCTCGCGGACGACACGGCCGAGGCGGCGAGCCTGATCGTCTCGGAGTTCGTCACCAACTCGGTCACGCACAGCGGGGCGCGGGACGTGACCCTGCGACTCGCCCGCTGCTGCGTGTCCCACCTGTGGATCGAGGTCGTCGACACCGGTGTCTGGCGCATTCGAGCGGAATCGAAGGCCAACGACCTCGCCGAGGGCGGACGCGGCCTGGCGCTGGTGGCCGCGATGTCGGAGGCCTTCGCGGTGCTCCACACCCGCGACGGCACACGCGCCTGGGCGCTGCTCACCGCCCCCACGGCATGCCCGAACGCACCACCGTGAGGTGCGGCGCTGTGCTCCCCGTACCCGGCTGCTGACCGGGCTGATGCGGCGAGCCGATGCCGAGCCGGAGCACCGCGCCTGCCTCGACAGGCCGGCGAAGGCCTGTCTGGAGCAGGGCATGGCCCGGCCGGGCGACAGCAGGCGCCTGGACGAGGCCCTCCGGACCGCCATACTGCGCCGCGCCGACCGCCACACCTGAATCACCGCTGAATCACCGCGACATGGCCCGGGGAGATGGGCGGCCGTGGCTGAGCAGCCGGCGGCAGCGACACCGCACCGGCGCTACCGCGCCGGACGGACCACCATCGCCGATCCCCCGCCCCGGCGCACCTTCTCCGCCGCGGTCAGCCACTTGCCGTCCGGCAGCCGCTGCACCCCCGTGACCGCACCGATCTCCGGGTTCGCCCTGAAGCTGTGCCCCTTCGCCTCCAGCTGCCTGATCACATCATCGCCGAACCCGGGTTCCAGGTCCGTCTGCGCCGCGTTCCGCTGGCTGGCCCGCGGCGCGGCGATCGCCTCGACCAGCGGCAGCCCCCGGTCGAGGAACCCGGTGAGCGTCTGCAGCACGGTGGTGATGATGGTCGAGCCACCGGGCGAACCGAGCGCCACCACCGGCTTGTCGTGCCGGTCGAGGACGATCGTCGGCGACATCGACGAGCGGGGCCGCTTGCCGGGCCCCGGCAGGTTCGGGTCGTGCACGGCCGGGTCGGCCGGCGCGAAGGAGAAGTCTGTCAGCTCGTTGTTGAGCAGGAAGCCCCGGTTCGGCACGGTGATGCCGCTGCCGCCGGTCTGCTCGATGGTGAGCGTGTAGGAGACGACGTTGCCCCACCGGTCCGCGGTGGTCAGATGCGTGGTGCTCTGCCCCTCGTACGTGGTCGGCACCGCCTTGCCGCCCGTCCCGCACGGCCGCGGGCTGCGCGGGTCCCCGGGTGCGAGCGGGCTGCTGAGCACGGCGTCGTCCTTGATGAGGCATTCCCGCGAGTCGGCGAACCTCTGGGAGAGCAGCTCCTCGGTCGGCACGTCCTCGAAGGCGGGATCGCCGACCCAGCGCCCCCGGTCGGCGAAGGCGATCCGGCTCGCCTCGATGAAGCGGTGCAGGTACCGCACCTCGCTCGCGCGGGACAGGTCGGTGCGCTCCAGGATGTTGAGCGCCTCGCCGACGGTGGTGCCGCCGGAGGACGAGGGGGCCATGGAGTAGACGCCGAGCCCGCGGTAGGAGATCTTCGTGGGCCGCTGGAGCTTGGTCCGGTAGGCGGCGAGGTCCTTGCGGGACAGGTCGCCGGGGCGGGCGTTCCAGCCCGAGGCCGGGTCGACGGGCGGCTTGTTGACGGTGTTGACGATGTCCCGGCCGATGTCGCCCCGGTACAGCGCGTCGACGCCCTTGCGCCGCAACTCGGCGTAGGTGCGGGCGAGGTCGGGGTTCTTGAAAGTGGAGCCGACCTCCGGGAGCCGCCCGCCGGGCAGGAACAGCTCGGCGGTGTCGGGGAAGTAGCGGAAGCGGGTCTCGTTGGCGGCGGTCTGCGTGCGGAAGGTCTCGTCGACGGTGAAGCCCTCGCGGGCGAGCCGTTCGGCGGGTTTCAGGACCGTGCCGAGCCTGCTGCGGCCCCACTTGTCGAGGGCGCGCTGCCAGGTGGCGGGCGTGCCCGGGGTGCCGACGGAGAGGCCGCTGCTGACCGCCTCGGCGAAGGGGATGGGCTTGCCGTTCTCCAGGAACAGCCCGGAGTCGGCGGTCAGGGGCGCGGTCTCGCGGCCGTCGATGGTGTGCACGGTGCGCGAGCGGGCGTCGTAGTAGACGAAGTAGCCGCCTCCGCCGATGCCGGCCGAGTAGGGCTCGGTGACGCCGAGCGCGGCGGCGGTGGCGACGGCCGCGTCGACCGCGTTGCCGCCCCTGCGCAGGATCTCGATGCCGGCGGCGGTGGCGTCGGGGTCGACGCTGGAGACCGCGCCGCCGTAGCCGACGGCCACGGGTGTCTTGGGAACAGGACTGCCGGGGCCGCCGGGACCGCCCGGTCCGCCCGTGCCGCCCGAGGGCCCGCCGGGCGGCACCGCCGCTCCGACCGAGACCACGGCCGCCGAGACCGCCAGGACCGCCAGTTTCCGTGCCACAGGACGACGCATCCGCACCTCCGGTGAGGGACCGTCCGGGCAGCTTAATTCATCGCCATGCCCTCGTCAGGAAGGCCGACGGGCGTGCCGCGCATCTCGCTCGGGCATCGTCCCGGTTCCCCGCTCGCATCATTCCGGGTACGGGTCGAACGCGAGTTTGCGTGGGGCCGCTAGCATGCGCGCCCATGACTGACGACGTACGCAACATCGTTCTGGCCGCAGTGGCGGCCGGCATCTGTGCCGTTCTGGGCTGGATGGCCCGTACATATCTCTGGAATCGGAAGCTCCGCCGCAAACAGGCCTTCTTCGGGCTGCCGGAGAACTCCGAGTCGCTGCTCGTCGTCAACCGCGATGCCGCCTCGTCGGAGCCCGCGGTGCACCGCTTCGACGTGTTCTCGCTGCTCGAACTGGCCGCGATCGTGAAGGACTGCGGGGCGCATGTGCAGGTGGTGACGCAGGACGCGGTGCACCAGGGCTTCGGTGAGCGCACGGAGTTCTGCCTGGGCGCTCCCGGCTCGAACCGGAGGCTGGTCGCCCACATGGCGGCGATGCTGCCGGGGGTGCGGGTCAATGCGGATCCGGAGGCGGGGCCGGACCGGGGCGCCTTCCAGATCGGCGGCGAGCGCTACCGCTTGGAGCCGGGCGTCACCGAGTACGTGATCCTGGCCCGTCTGACGGCCGGTGAGCGGCGCGAGGCGCGGCCGGTGTTCCTGTTCTGCGGCCAGCGGGCGATCACCAACCAGGCCGCCACCCGGTATCTGGCCCGCCACCACGAGCGGCTGGCCCGCAAGTACGGTGCGCGCTCCTTCGTGCTGCTGCTGAAGGTGGTCAACTCGCAGGCGTACGGCCCGGACGTGGTGGAGCTGGTCGGGGACGTGACCAAGGCGGCGCAGACGCCACTGCCGGCTCCGGCGGCGCAGAAAGCACAGAAGGCACACTCGGAATCCTGACGTCCGCCACCATTCAACAATCGTTACTGGCACGTAACTTACCGATGGGTTACCCCTGGTAAGGCGAGAAGGTTACCGTCTGGTCACTTTGCACTGACACGAGTGAGGAGTGACCGTGGGACCCCACCGCAAGGCCCTGCGCACGACCGCCGTGGGCGCCGTGTCGGCGACCCTGATCGCCGGAAGCGCCCTCCAGCTCGCCCCCACCGCCCAGGCAGCCCCGAACCCGGTCCGCTTCGTCGACATCACCGGCGACGGCGGCACGGTCCTCAAGGCCAACGTCGTCACCCCCAAGGGCGCCGACGGCAGGACCCGTTACCCGCTCATCGTGCTCCCCACCAGCTGGGGGCTCCCGCAGATCGAGTACCTGGCCCAGGCACAGCAGCTCGCCGACTCCGGATACGTCGTGGTCACCTACAACGTGCGCGGCTTCTGGCAGTCGGGCGGCGAGATCGAGGTCGCCGGACCCCGCGACACGGCCGACGCCTCACGCGTGATCGACTGGGCGCTCGCCCACACCCCGGCCGACGAGCGGCGCATCGGCATGGCGGGCGTCTCCTACGGCGCCGGGATCAGCCTGCTCGCCGCCGCGCACGACGAGCGGGTCAAGGTGGTGGCCGCGCTCAGCGGCTGGGCCGATCTGATCGGCTCGATCTACTCCGGGCGCACCCAGTCCGTGCAGGCCGCCGCGGTGCTCGACGGCGCGGGCCGGGTCACCGGCCGGCAGAGCGAGGAACTGCGGTCCATCTTCGCCGACTTCTACGCCTCGAACCTCTCGCGCGAGCAGGAGATCATCGAGTGGGGGAAGAAGCGTTCGCCCGGGACCTATGTGGACCGGCTCAACCGCAACGGCACGGCGGTGATGCTCGCCAACGCCTGGGGCGACACCATCTTCCCGCCCAACCACTACACCGACTTCTACGAGAAGCTCACCGGCCCCAAGCGGCTGCAGATGCGCCCCGGTGACCACGCCACCCCCGAGATCGCCGGCCTGCTGGGGCTGCCCAACGACGTCTGGCAGGACACCCGGCGCTGGTTCGACCACCATCTGCGGGGCGTCGCCAACGGCGTCGACCGCGAGGCCCCCGTCCGTCTCAAGCCCCGCTCCTCCGGCGGCTACGAGACCTACCCCGACTGGAAGTCGGTGGCCGCCACCAGCCGCAAGTTCGACCTCGCCGGCTCCACCACGATCCGCGCCAACGTCAACTCCGGCGCCGACGGCGGGACCGTGTTCCTCTCCAGCATCCTCGACCAGGTGGCTCAGCTGCCGCCGATGACGTACGTGCCGCTGCTGCCCAGACGCTGGGCCGCGGTCTGGCAGTCGGAGCGCTACGGCACGACGCAGCACATACGGGGGGCGGCGAAGCTGCACACCACCGTCACTCCGACCAAGCCGAGCGGCACCCTCGTCGCCTATCTGTACGACGTGGGGCCGCTCGGCCTGGGCAAGCTGGTCAGCAACGCGCCGTTCACCTTCCACGGGCGCACGCCCGGCAAGCCGTTCGGCGTCGACCTGGAGCTGTTCTCCACGGCCTACGACGTGCCCGCCGGACACCGGCTCGCCCTGGTCGTCGACACGGTGGACCCGCTCTACATCGAGCACAACCCGTCCGGCGCGCAGCTGACCTTCTCCTCGCCGGCGAACGACCCGTCGTATGTGACGGTGCCGCTGCGCGAGCAGTGATCTCCGGCTGCCGCCGGACGGGACTGGCCGATGCGGTCCGCCGCCCCGCGGGTCGGGGGCGGTGGGCCCCGCCCGGTGGCGGCGACCCCGCCCGAGTCGCGAAGTGCCCTGTCCCACCGCGGCGAAAGGCTCATCGTAGTCGAGGAACCGCGGTACGGATGGAATCGCGTCACGCCGCTCAGTGCTTGAGGATCTTGGAGAGGAAGTCCTTGGCCCGGTCGCTCTCCGGACGGGTGAAGAACTCGTCCGGCGTGCGGTCCTCGACGATACGGCCGTCGGCCATGAAGACGACCCGGTTGGCCGCCGAGCGGGCGAAGCCCATCTCGTGAGTGACCACGATCATCGTCATGCCGTCGGCGGCCAGCTGCCGCATGACCTCCAGGACCTCGTTGATCATCTCGGGGTCCAGGGCCGAGGTCGGCTCGTCGAAGAGCATCACCTTCGGCTCCATCGCCAGCGCCCGCGCGATCGCCACGCGCTGCTGCTGGCCGCCCGAGAGCTGCGCCGGGTACTTGTCCGCCTGGTTGGCCACGCCGACCCGGTCGAGCAGTTCGTGCGAACGCCGGTCGGCCTCCCCCTTCTTGCGGCCGCGGACCTTGACCTGCCCCAGGGAGACGTTCTGCAGGACGGTCTTGTGGGCGAACAGGTTGAACGACTGGAAGACCATGCCGACGTCGGCGCGCAGCCGCGCCAGTGCCTTTCCCTCCTCCGGCAGCGGCTGCCCGTCCACCAGGATCGTGCCGGACTGGATGGTCTCCAGCCGGTTGATCGCCCGGCACAGGGTCGACTTGCCCGACCCGGACGGGCCGATCACCACGACGACCTCCCCCCTGTCCACGGTGAGGTCGATGTCCTGCAGCACATGCAGGTCACCGAAGTACTTGTTGACAGCATGCAGTTCGATCAGCGGATCGCCGGCCATGACCACCCCTACTCATCCTCAGCCGTGCGGTGGTTGCCGCAACGTATCCAGCCAAGATCGCGTGGACGAAGCGACACGCACTTTTCCGGCATAAGCCGTATTTACGCCGTATTTATGTCAGCTGCTTCCCGGCGCGCTTCTCCTCACGTCCCCACGTCCTCACGTCTCCGAGACCTCGGCGTACAGCTGGGACAGCTCGGGCACGCCGCTGGCGGCCCAGGCGTGTCCCGCGTCCACGACGTCGAACTCCCGGCCGGAGGCCAGCCGCACGACGGGCTGGCCGTCGGAGCGGATCTCCCAGGCGGCGCCGGGCACGGTGCGCACGATGACGGTGCCGAGGTACAGGCCCGCGTCGTTGCCGAGCCAGGTCAGGGTCTCCTCGTCCTCCCGCCAGCCCGGGACCAGCTGGTCCAGCGCCTCCAGGGAGGCCGGGGAGTCGTCCAGCCGGACGCCCGCCCGGGACGCCTGGGAGCGCAGCAGTTCGCACTCGGCGAGGAGCTCCGCGATGCCCTCGGGATCGGGCAGCCCCGCCTTCCGGCGCCGGTGGCCCAGGAAAGGGATGTTCATACCTCCAGCCTGTCATTCGGACCGTGTCGCGCACCACAGGCGCGCGGACCGCCGGCCGGGCGGCTTCCGGGACCGTTGCACCCCCGGTCGGCGCATGGCACGTTGACCGCTCCGGTCACACTGTCTAGCTTCTCGTTGCGGTCCGCGTCCGGCGCCGATGACGGCAAGCCGGGTGGAGGGACGGGAGGAGCCGGTGTGCGCCGATGGATCCGGAAGGCCGTGGTCCTGGCGGCCACCTGCGCCTGGCTGGTGCCTGCGACGGTCGTACGGGCCGCGTCCGACCCGCCCCCGTTACCCCTGGAGCTGCTCTTCGACAACGTGGCCGTCAGCGAGGACGCCCGCCCGGACGAGGCGGACTTCGACGGCTTCGGCGCCTCCCTGTCCGCGCGGGACCTCACCGCGGCCGACTGGACTCCGGGCCGGGAACTCACCGTGCAGGGCGCCCGCCTGACCTGGCCGCGGTCCCGGCCGGGCGAGCCGGACAACGTACGGGCCGCCGGGCAGCGGGTGCGCCTGTACGGCGGGAGCGGGGACGCCCTCGCCTTCCTGGTGGCGGGCACGGCGGGCCGGGAGACCGGCGGTGCGGGCTCGGTCACCTACACCGACGGCAGCCGCAGCTCCTTCCGGCTGACGGCGCCCGACTGGCGCACCGGCCCCCTGGCCGAGAAGGCCGTCGCACTGCCGCACGTCAACACCGAGGACGGTCAACTCGCCGAGCGGGCCCGGCTGTATGTGCGGACGGTGCCGCTGCTGCCGGGGCGGTCCGTGGCCTCCGTGCGGCTGCCGCGGGCGCGCGGGCTGCATGTGTTCGCGCTGTCGGTGCGGGACATCTCGCGGGGCTGGAGCGGCAGTTGGGCGGCGTCCACGTCCGGCAGGACGAGCGTGGGCCCGTGGACGGACCGGACGCTGCGGCTGGTGGTGCACACCTCGGTGGGCGGGTCACGGATCCGGCTGCGGTTCGAGAACACCTTCGCGGACGAGCCGGTGCGCATCGGCGGGGCGACGGTGGCGGTGCGGGCGTCCGGCGCCGAGGCCCGCCGGGAGCCGGTGCGGCTGAGATTCCGGGGCCGCTCGGGGGTGGTGGTGCCGGCCGGGGCGCAGGCGTACAGCGACCCGCTGGGCTTCGAGGTGCCGGCGGACACCGATCTGCTGGTGAGCCTCCACCTTCCGGGCACGGTGCGGGACGCTCCCCTGCACGCCGAGGCCCTGCAGCGGTCGTATCTGAGCGAGCCGGGCGACCACACCGGCGACCGCTCCCCCGACGCGTTCCGGCCCGAGGTGACCACCTGGCCGCTGCTGACCGGGGTGGACGTCTCGGGCGGCCCGGGATCGGTGGTGGTGCTCGGGAACTCGATCACCGACGGGATCAGGTCGACGCCGGACGCCAACCGGCGCTGGACCGACGTCCTGGCCGACCGGCTGCGCGCCCAGCACACGGTGCCGCGCTTTGGGGTGCTCAACCACGGGATCTCCGGCAACCGGGTGCTCTCCGACCGGTATCCCGGTGACGGGGTGTCCTCCGACGTCGCCGGGGTGAGCGCGCTGCACCGCTTCGACCGGGACGTCCTCGCCCAGACCTCGGCCCGTACCGCGGTGGTGTTCATGGGCGTCAACGATCTGCGGTGGGGCTGGTCGCCGGATGAGGTGATCGAGGGCCTGCGCGAGCTGGTGGAGCGCGGCCGGGAGCGGGGCCTGCGGATGCTGGGGACGACGCTGCTGCCCTGCGAGGGCGAGTCGCGCTGCACGGCCCCCGTCGACGCGGGGCGGGTCGCGGTGAACGCGTGGATCCGCTCCTCGGGCGTCCTCGACGGCGTGCTGGACTTCGACGCGGTGCTGCGCGACCCGGAGCACCCGGCCCGGATGCTGCCCGCCTACGACAGCGGCGACCATCTGCACCCGGGCGACGCGGGCTACGCGGCGCTGGCCGGCTCGGTGGACCTTCGGGAGCTGGCGGCCGGGCCGTAGCCCGCTACACGTCCAGGTCCACCACGACCGGGGCGTGGTCCGAGGCGCCCTTGCCCTTGCGCTCCTCGCGGTCCACATAGGCGTCCTTGACCGCCTTGGCGAAGGGCTCGTTGCCGTACACCAGGTCGATGCGCATGCCCCGGTTCTTGGGGAAGCAGAGCTGGCGGTAGTCCCAGTAGGTGAAGGGGTGGTCGTACTTCAGCGGACGCGGGACGACGTCGGTCAGGCCGGTCTCGCGCAGCGAGGCGAGGGCAGCCCGCTCGGCGGGCGTGACATGGGTGGAGCCCTCGAAGGCGGCCCGGTCGTAGACGTCGTCGTCGGTGGGCGCGATGTTGTAGTCGCCGAGCACCGCGAACGGGCGGTCGCCCGCCGCGTCTCCGGCGACGGCGGCCTTCAGCGCCTCGATCCACTGGAGCTTGTAGGCGTAGTGCGGGTGGTCCACCTCGCGCCCGTTGGGCACGTACACCGACCACACGCGGACCGGGCCGCAGGTCGCGGAGATGGCGCGCGGCTCCACCGAGCCGTCGTAACCGGGGTCGCCGGGCAGGCCCTTGACGACGTCCTCGATGCCGACGCGGGAGAGCACCGCCACGCCGTTCCACCGGCCGGTGGCGTGGACCGCCGACTCGTAGCCCAGTTCGCGCAGTTGCTCGACCGGGAACTGCTCCTCGGCGACCTTGGCCTCCTGCAGGCACAGCACGTCCGTACCGCTGCTCTCCAGCCAGGCCAGCAGCCTCGGCAGGCGGGCGGTGATCGAGTTCACGTTCCAGGTCGCGATGCGCATGTCTCACAACCTACCCGGAGGGTCCGACAACGCTCGACCACCGCCCGCCGCACACCCGGTGACGTGCGGTTTCTCAGAGGTCGGCGGAGGCGCCCGGGTCGAGCCGGAAGTGCTCGGCGCCGCCGAGGTTGCCGATGTGCCGGTCGTAGATCGGGCGGGCGAGGTCGGTGAGCAGGGCGTCGTGGATGTCGTAGGCGCGCCGCGGGCGCACCTCGCGGACGTAGTCGATGACCTCCGCGACCTTGCTCCAGGGGGCCATCACCGGCAGCATCAGCGTCTCCACCGGATGGTCGGGCACGGTGAAGGCGTCGCCGGGGTGGAAGAGGGCGCCGCCGTCGACGAGGTAGCCGACGTTGGTGATGCGCGGGATGTCCGGGTGGATCACGGCGTGCAGCTCGCCGTGCACCTGCACGTCGAAGCCGGCGGCGCTGAAGGTGTCGCCGTGGCCGACGGTGTGGATGCGGCCGGGGAACGCCGGGGCGAGCTGGTCGGCGACGGCCTTCAGGGTCCACACCTGGACCCCGGGGTCGGCCTCGAGCGCGGCCCGCAGCCGCCCCTCGTCGAAGTGGTCGGGATGCTCGTGGGTGACCAGGATCGCCTCCGCACCGTGCGTGGCGTCCTCCTCGCTGAACCCTCCGGGGTCCAGCACGAGCACCCGTCCGTCCTTCTCCAGCCGGACGCAGGAGTGCGACTTCTTCGTGAGCTTCATGGGTCCATCCTGCATCGCCCTCCGGGGCGTTGCCTGACCGAACGTCCGCACGGCCGCCCCGTCCTCCGGTGGCCGCGCCCGGCCCCGTCTGCCCTCCGCCCGGCGGCTACTCCTGCGGGGTCGTCTCCTCCAGGACCACCTGCTGGGCGATGCGGAACGCGCGGCTGGCTGCCGGGATGCCGGCGTAGACCGCCCCTTGGAGCAGGACCTCCTTGATCTCGGCGGGGGTGAGGCCGTTGCGCAGGGCGGCACGGACGTGCACCGCGAGGTCGTCCAGATGGCCGCCGGCGAGCAGGGCGCCGAGCGTGACGCAGCTGCGGGCGCGCCGGTCGAGGCCGGGCCGGTCCCAGACCTCGCCCCAGGCGTAGCGGGTGACGAGCTCCTGGAAGTCGGCGGAGAAGTCGTCGGCCTCGGCCAGCACGCGGTCGACGTGGGCGTCGCCCAGCACCTCCCGGCGGATCTTGAGCCCGGCGTCGTACGGGTCGGGCCGTCCGCAGGTCTGCGGGTCCGGTGCGGCCGGGGCGATCTCGCCGACCGGGCCGGTCTGCGGCGGCACGGCGGCCAGGGCCGGCTGGGCGGCGCCGGCGGGGAGGGCGGTCTGGCCGGTGCCGTACTCGACGGCGGGCTGCCAGGCGGTGGAGAAGTGCCGCACCAGCAGGTCGGTGACGGCGGCGGGCTGCTCCACCGGCACCAGGTGGGAGGCGCCGGGCACCACGGCGAGCCGGGCGTCGGGGATGCCGGCGACCAGGGTGCGGGCCTCGGCGGGCCCGGTGACCTGGTCCTCGGAGCCGACCAGCACCAGGGTCGGCACACCGATCCGGCCCAGCTCGGCGCGGACGTCGAAGGAGGCGAGTGCCTCGCAGGCGGCGATGTAGCAGCCGGGGTCGGTGGTGCGCACCATCTGCACGGCCCACTCGGTGATGGCGGGCTGCGCGGCGGCGAAACCGCCGGTGAACCAGCGGTCGGGTGCGGTACGGGCCATCGGGTCCAGGCCGTTGGTCCGCACGATCACCCCGCGCTGGCGGAACTCGTCGGCGGTGCCGAAGCGGGGCGAGGCGGCGATCAGCGCCAGGGACGCCACGCGCTCGGGGTGCCGCAGCGCGAGCTCGGTCCCGATCGCCCCTCCGAGCGCGCACCCGGCGTACCCGAACCGCTGCACGCCGAGCCCGTCGAGGGTGGCGAGCAGCCGCTCCATGAGCTCACCGACGGAGTCGGCCGGATAGGCGGGGGCGCCGCCGTGCCCCGGCAGGTCGAACCGCATGACCCGCCACTGCTTGGTCAGCTCGGGGATCTGCCGGTCCCACATGTGCCAGGTGGTGCCGAGGGAAGGGCCCAGGATCAGTACGGGGAGGTGTTCCGGCCCGTCAAAGCGGTATTGCAGCGTTTCGGTCCTGGCTTCGGTCACGGGTTCACACCTTCATCTGTCACACACTGTCACACGTCCCCCGCGAGACCTCCCCATGCCTCCGCTGCCGGAGGCAGGCCCGCCACGTCCGGCTTCACGCACAACTTTTCGTCGCTCCTCGTCGACTTCACGTTCGTGTGCCCGGCCCCCATGGCGAGCAGGTGATCCGGCACCCCGCCTCTGGCGAGGAAGGTCAAGCATGACGCCCGAGCATCGTACAGACGGACCGTGCGAAGGCGGTTTTCGTCCGGCATTTTGCACGCCCGCGTCCGGGGCCCTGCTGCTCGGGAAGTCACTGCTTCTGCTTGCGGGCCTGCCTCACTTCCCGGTCCACGGCCCAGGCGTCGGCGACCGGACCGAGGTGGCCGAGCTTTTCGGGGTTGATGACCGAGCGGATGGTCGCGATCTGCCCGTCGAGCACCGAGGGACCAGGACCGGCACTCCGCCGCGCGCGAGGCCGTCGGCGCGGTGCTGGCCGATGTGCGACGGTGGACCGGCGGGCCGGCGACCGACGACCGGGCTGTCCTGGCCGTCCGGCGCGAACGCCCCGGACGGACCTGACGGACTGAACGGAGCTGACGGACCTGACGGACTGGACGGACCAGTCGGTCCGGATGGTCAACGGGCGGCGGCGCGCGGGGGATGATGAAGCGGTGAGCGACGACCAGAGCATTCACTGGCTCGACGGTTCGGGGAGGGAGCACTGCGCCCGGTGGCGGTCGGAGAGCGGCGGACCGCCACCGAAACAGGTGCTGGTGGCCGACGACCGGATGAACGCCGACACCGCCTTCCGCCTCGCCTGCGAGGGAACGTCGTTGCTGTGGCGCGGCGACTTCCACAACGCCCGTCAGCTGCTGAGCGCGATGGCGCGGCGCGCCGACCGGAAGCCCCCGAGACGGGGAACGTCACCGCAGCAGAGCTTCCATCTCTACCGCCAGGCCCAGTCGAGACGTGCCCGCATCCTGGGCATGCTGCTCCTGCCCGTGGAGGCCGGGCATGTGATCCCCCTGCGCCGGGCCCCGGACGTGCGACTGGCCTGCGAGCAGGCGTACGGGCCCTGTCAGGAACCGTATGTGGTGTCGCTGCGCGAGCTGCAGGGCGTCCTCGGGGCGGGCGAATGGCGCCGGAAGGGCGTCCACGTGCCGGCGCTCGGTGCGTCGGTCGTCCCGCACTACGGGGTCTTCTCCCCGGTGCGCGGCGAATACGTCGGCCTGGTGGCCGAGGCACCGCTGCCGTCGCGGGACACGGCCTTCGACATCGGTACCGGCACGGGTGTGCTCGCCGCCGTCCTGGCCCGGCGCGGCGTCCGGCAGGTCGTGGCCACGGACCTCGATCCCCGTGCCCTGGCCTGCGCGCGGCAGAACATCGACCGCCTGGGCGTGTCCGCCACCGTCGAAATCCGCCAAGCCGATCCGTTCCCCGATGGCCGGGCCTCGCTGATCGTCTGCAATCCCCCATGGCTACCCGGCCGGGCCCGGACGCCGCTGGAGCGCGCGGTGTACGACCCCGGAAGCCGGATGCTCCATGGCTTCCTCGACGGGCTGTCCGCCCACCTGGAACCGGGCGGTGAGGGCTGGCTCATCATCTCCGACCTCGCCGAGCGCCTCGGTCTGCGCGCCCCCACCGAGCTGACCGACCTGTTCACCCGGACCGGCCTGACGGTGGCGGGACGCCTCGACGCCCGGCCGCTGCACCCCCGCGCCCACGACACCGACGACCCGCTGCACGACGCCCGCAAGGCGGAAGTCACCTCGCTGTGGCGCCTGACGGCAGGCTGAGCACCGCCCGCTGGACTCTTCGGCCGAGCTGAGCACCCACCCGCCGGCCCCTTCGGCCGAGCTGGACACCGGCCGCCGGCCCCTTCGGCCGAGCTGAACGCGGCCCGCCGGACCCTTCGGCCGAGCTGAACGCGGCCCGCCGGCCCATCCGCAAGATCCGGCACAGCAACATGCCCCTCGCCGAGGCACGGCACCTCAGCGCGCCTGGACCGGAAAGAGCATGCAGCTGCTGGTCGCGTGGGCCAGCAGCCGGTCCTCGGAGTCGCGCAGCTCCGCCTGCGCCAGGGCGGTGCGGCGCCCGGAGTTGAGGACGGTGCCGATGGCGCGGACCTTCCCGGTGTCGACGGTGACGGGGCGCAGGAACTTCAGGGTCAGGTCGAGGGAGGTGTAGCCCATGCCCTGGGGCAGCACGGTCTGCACGGCGCAGCCGGCCGCCGAGTCCAGGAGCGTGGCGTAGACGCCGCCGTGGACGCTGCCGATCGGGTTGTAGTGCTCCTCGCCCGGCACCAGCGCGAAGACCGCCCGGCCGTACTCGGCCTCCTCGAGCGTGAAGCCCAGGGTGGCGGCGACCGGCGGGGCGGGCAGCTCCCCGTCCAGCATCTTCCGGATGAAGTCGAGACCGCTGTGATGAGGAACGGCTTCGGCGGAGACCGTGGGGTCCGCCCAGTCGTACGTCCGTGACCTGCGCATACCCGCTCCCGCCTCCGCTCGCCGCCGATCTGGCTTCAGAATATGAAGCTAGATGGGCGGGAAGCTGGCTGTCAATATCGAAGCCAGCCTAGGATGGGCCCATGCCCATGAACTGGCTGGAGACGAGCACCGAGAACTGCACGGTCCAGCGGACGCTGGAGCTGGTCGGCGAGAAGTGGTCGCTGCTGCTGCTCCGGGACGCCATGAACGGCGTCCGGCGCTTCGACGACTTCCGGCGGCACGTCGGGCTCTCCGAAGCCGTGCTCGCGGACCGGCTGCGCAAGTTGGTGGCCGCCGGGATCCTGGAGACCGTCGCCTACCGGGAGCCGGGCAGCCGGACCCGGCGGGAGTACCGGCTCACCCGCAAGGGCTGGGACCTGTGGCCCGCGATGATCGCCCTCAAGCAGTGGGGCGACCGCTACGCCGCGGACCCCGAGGGCCCGCCGCTGGAGGTCCGCCACGCCGACTGCGGCGAACCGCTCCAGGCAGTGATCATGTGCGGCAAGGACCACGGTCCCCTGACGCCCCCGCAGGCCCGCACCCGGCCGGGCCCTTCGGCACGTCCCCGGACCTGACGCGACGTCAGTCCGGCAGCGCCACGGTGAGGTCCACCTCGACGAGCTGTCCGGGAAAGCCCAACTGGGCGACGCCCAGCAGCGTGCTGGCGGTGGTGAACGCCGGCCCCAGTTCGGACTCGGTGAGCCGGCGCCATGCGGTCGCGAGCATCTCCCGCTCGTCGCTCCGCACATAGATCACCGACCGCACCACGTGGTGCGGCCGGGCATCGACAGCGGCCAGGGCGGTGAGCGCGTTCGCCACCACCTGGTCGACCTGCTCCTCGAGGGAACCGGCTCCGACGAGGTCGCCGTTCCGGTCGAGCGGGCACTGTCCCGCCAGGTGGGCCGTGCGCCCGGCCTCCACCACCGTGATGTGGTGATAGCCGGGCGTCTTGTGCAGTTGCTCGGGATTGATACGCGTGATCTTCTCGGTCATGCCCGCGAGTCTGCCGAGCGTGACGCCGGCACGCATCAGAATTCCCGGGCGGCGGCGCTACTGGGCGAGCAGCGTGATCCCCAGGGCGATCAGAGCGGCGACCTTGGCGGCCTCCAGGGCGACGTAGTACCAGTGGGCGCGCGAGCGGGGCACGTCCTCGCCGGCCAGGACCCGGTCCGAACGGCGGTTCAACCGGGGGCGCACCACGCCCAGTTGCACAAGCAGCAGCCCGGCCACCACCGCGGTGAGTGCCACGACCGCGGCCGGCGGACCGCCGACGGCCACCGCGATGACGACGGCGGCGGCCAGGAGGGCCTCCGCGAGGTTCAGTGCGCGGAAGACCAGGCGGCCGATGCCCAGCCCGATCCGGAGGGTGACCCCGGGAGCGCGGAACTTCAGGGGCGCCTCCAGGAAGGAGATCGCCAGCACCATGCCGAGCCAGACGAACACGACCGCGCCCGCTGTCGCGGCCGACGTGGTGTTCATGGATGCGTCGCCTCTCTGCCGTACCGGGAACCGAGTTTCTACGAATATACCTGTAATAATTCGCCGCGCGGGTGGGGTCCTTGAGCGGGAGAGCGAGGCCCTGCGCCCGCTTGACAGGGATCTGTTTCTACGATCCAGCTGTGTAAAATCGGCGGGGTGAGCGAGCGGACGTTGCAGGACCCGGTCGGCGCGCCCGTGGCGGGTGAGAGCCGGGCGCAGGTGCTCGACGTGCTGCGCGCCTCGCCCGGAGGCCTGGGTGTGCGGGAGATCGCCGAGCGGACCGGTCTGCACGCCAACACCGCCCGCTTCCACCTGGACACCCTCGTCAAGGAGGGGCTCGCCGAGCGCGGCACCGAGGGGGGCGGGCGGCCGGGCAGGCCCCGGGCCGTCTACCGCGCCGTCGCCTCCCGGACGCCGGCCGGCCGGCGCAGCTACCGTCTGCTCGCCCGGATGCTCACCGGCCTGGTCACCGAGGCCCTGCCGCAGCCGGCGCAGTCCGCGGTCACCGCGGGCGAGGCCTGGGGCCGCTATCTCGCCGACACTCCCCCGCCGTCGCGGCGCGTCGGCCACGACGAGGCAGTCCGGCGGCTGACCCGGGTGCTCACCGACGCCGGCTTCGCGCCCGGCTCCGTCCAGGAGCGGCCGGACCCGGTGATCCCGCTGCACCACTGCCCGTTCCGCGAGATCGCCGAGGAGCACCGCGAGGTGGTGTGCTCGCTGCATCTGGGGCTGATGCGGGGTGTCCTGAAGGAGGTGCGCGCGCCCGTGAGGGTGGACCGGCTGGAGCCGTTCGTCGAGCCCTCGCTGTGCCTGGCCCGTCTCACACGCACGCAAGAGGAGCAGGCGGACGGCACCCTCTGATCGCCCGGTGCGGCTGCGCGGCGGCCGGTCGGGGTTTACGGCGCGGCCGGGTGCGGCACTCGGGGGCCGCGGGCGACTCCCGTGAGGAGTTCTCGCGGTGCGATGCACCGGCCGGGCGCATCGGGAGCCAGTCCGGCGGCACGGCCGGGCGGAACATGAGGGCTCGATGACGACGATCGGTGTCGAAGAGGAATACCTGCTGCTCGACCCGGTCACGGGTCTGCCGGTACCCCTGGCGGACAAGGTGCGCGCCGGGGCAAGCCTGGGGCATCTGGCGGCCGACCAGGAGGTGCACAGCGACCTGCTGCAGGCGCAGATGAGCGTGGCCACCCCGGTGTGCGGAACGCTGGAGGAGGCCGGCGGGCATCTGCTGAGGCTCAGGCACGCGGTCGGCGCGGCCGCCGAGGCGCACGGCTGCCGGATCGCGGCCTGCGGCACACCCCCGCTGCGGCACGGGCACCCCATGGCCGTCACCGACCAGGCCCCCTACCGGGCCCTGCTGGCCCGGGCGCCCCAGCTGGTGGCGGAGCAGCTGGTCAACGGCATGCATGTGTACATCGGCGTCCCCAGCCGGGAGACCGGGGTGCAGGTGCTGAACCGGATCCGGGTGTGGCTGCCGGCCCTCACCGCGCTCTCCGCGAACTCCCCGCTGTGGGACGGTCATGACACCGGCTTCGCCAGCTGGCGCACCGTGGTCTCCGGCCGCTGGCCGGTGAGCGGCATGCCCCCGCGCTTCGCCGACCTCGCCGACCACGACCGGCGGGTGCGGCAGCTGCTGGACAGCGAGCTGATCTCGGACACCGGGCAGCTGTACTGGCAGGCCCGGCTGCCCGCCGAGCATCTCACCGTCGAGCTGCGGTGCCTGGATGTGCAGCTGCGCGCGGACGACGCGGTGATGGTGGCCGGCCTCGCCCGTGCCCTGGTGGAGACCGCGCTGGCCGAGACCGCCGCCAACGCGCCCGTCCTCGACTGCGACCAGGAGCTGCTGCAGGCGAGCCTGTGGCACGCGGCCCGCCATGGCCTGAGCACCACCCTGGTCGATCCCTCGGGCCGGCAGCGGCGGGCCGGGGAGATGCTGTACGAACTGCTGCGCCACGTCACTCCCGCGCTGGACGCCGCCGACGACACCCGGCAGGTGACGGCCCTGGTGCACCGGCTGCTGCAGAACGGCACGGGCGCCGACCGGCAGCGCTCCGCCCTGTCCCAGGGCGGTCTGCCCGCCGTCACCGCACTGATCACCGGCCGGGGAACCCTGCCCTGATCACCGGCCGGGTGCCCTGATCACCATCCGACCCCGACCTTGTCACAACAGCGACCGCAGGTTGTTCAGGGGCGCGGGCGGATGCGGCGCCACCGGGGGCGGGCGTCGGCGCCCCGGCGCCCGGCGACTGCGGCGCAGCGGCGGCACACCCGCTGCACCCGGTCGGCCGCGCCGCCGGACTCCGGGAAGACATCGGGCCAGGTCACGTGCGAGAAGCGGGTGAGCTGCGAGCGGCTGAGGGCCAGCCCGCACACGGTCTCGTTGCGCCCCGGCTCCCAGGCGTGGACCTCGCCGGCGGGCAGTCTGCGCCGGCCCTCCTCCTCGTCGGTCCACCGGCGGGAGGCGGCGACGGCGTACCGCTTGCCTCGTCCCACGTACTGCTCCCCTGCTCGCCGTGCCGGCCGGATCGGCGGACACTGGATTAAGGGTCCCACCAGAGCCGCCGTCCCACACGCGTGCGCCGGATGCCCGTGAGCAGGTACCCGGCGCGGGTGAGACTGCCGTGCCGGGTGAGATCCGGGCGCAGTGGCAGGTGAGGAGAGGGGTATGACGCCTTCCGCCGGCGAGGACGGGACCATGGGTGACTTGCCGCCGCTCATGAGTGACGAGGCCCTGGACCAGCTCCAGGCCGGGCTGGAGCGGCTGGCCCGCGCTCACGGGCGCCTGCGGTCGCTGCTGGACGCCGTGGTGACCATCGGCAGCGCCCTGGAACTGGACGTGGTGCTGAACGCCATCACGGACTCGGCCTGCAAGCTGGTCGACGCGCGCTATGCCGCCATCGGCGTCCTGGACGACGAGGGCGAGTTCGTCGAGCTGATCACCTCCGGGTTCGGGGCGGACCAGTACCGGGAGCAGGGGGACCCGGAGCTTCCCCACGGGACGGGGCTGCTGGGTGACCTGGTCCGGTATATCGAGCCGGTGCGGGTCGAGGACCTCGGCTCGCATCCCCGGGCGGCGGGCTTCCCCGAGGGGCATCCGGTGATGAAGACGCTGCTGGGCGTGCCGATCGTGGTGCGCCGCACCGTCTACGGCAACCTCTACCTCACCGACAAGAAGGGCGGTGGCCCCTTCACGGACGACGACGAGGAGATCGTCACGGCCCTGGCGAGCGCCGCGGGCGTGGCCATCGAGAACGCCCGCCTGTTCGAGCAACTGCGCCGGGCCACCGAGGAGTTCCAGCGCCGCCTGCTGCCCCCGCTGTCCGATCTGCCGGGCCTCGGCCTGCGGGCCCGCTACGAGCCCTCCACCCGGGCGCCCCGCATCGGCGGCGACTGGTACGACCTGATCCATCTGCCCGGCGGCATCCCCTGCCTCATGGTGGGCGACGTGATGGGCCACGGCCTGGAGTCGGCCACTCTGATGAGCCGGATCAGCAACGCCCTGCGGGTGATCGCCTACCAGGAGCAGGGGCCGCCGAGCCGCATCCTGGGGCGTCTGGACGAGCTCCTGCACGACATCCAGGGCGGACCGATGGCCACGGTGGTGGTGGCGCGTCTGGAGGCCCCCGCCGCCGACGGCAGCCGTCTGATGCGCTGGGCCCAGGCGGGCCATGTCCCGCCCCTCCTGGTCACGACGGATCACGAGGCCCGTTATCTGGACGCCGAGGCGGGCGGTCATCCCCTGGGCGTCGATCCGGGCCTGCTGCGGCCCGATCACGAGGTGGTCCTGCCGCCCGGGGCGACCGTCCTGCTGCACACGGACGGGCTGATCGAACACCGCGGCGAGTCCCTCGACGAGGGCATGCGCACCGCCGCCCATGTCGCGGCCCGGCACGCCGTCCTCCCGCTCGACACCCTGTGCGACGCCCTGCTGGCGGAACGCGCCGGCAACCTGCAGGACGACATCGCCCTGCTCGCCGCCCGCCTCCACACCCCGTGAACCGAACCTGCGCCGCCCGGCCCTACGCCGACGCCGGCTACCGGCCCTGCGCAGACGCCAGCTCCCGTCCCGTCTCCTGGCGCTCGGCCTCCGGCGCCCTCCGGTGCAGCACGACCTTCAGCGCGCCGGTGTCGGGACCGCTGGAGAAGGTGTCGTAGGCGTCCTCCGCGCGGTCGAGGCCGAACCGGTGCGTCACCAGCGGGGAGACCGTCAGGCGCCCCAGGGACAGCAGGTCGATCAGCCAGGGCGTGGAGGAGGTGTCCACCTGGCCGGTGCTGATCGTCACGTTCCTGCGCCACAGGCACTCGAGGTGCAGCGTGGCCGGCTTGCCGTGGTGGCCGATGTTGGCGAGGCGCCCGCCCGTGCGGACCGCGCGGGTGGCCAGCAGGAAGCTGTCGGGGTCGCCCGCCGCCTCGATGACCACGTCGGCTCCCGGCCCGTCGGAGAGGTCGGCGAGCAGCCGTCCGGGCAGCTGGGCGGCGTCGGCGCCGAGGCGCAGCGCGGCCCGCAGCCGGGCGTCGGACAGGTCCACGGCGACGATCCGCCGGGGTGCGTAGAGACGGGCGACGGACACGGCGGCCAGTCCCACCGGACCCGCACCCACGACCACGACCGTGTCTCCGGGGCCGACGCGTCCCTTGCGGACCCCCACCTCGTAGGCCGTGGGGAGGACTTCGGCGAGCAGGACGGCTTCGTCGAGGGAGAGGTGGGCGGGCCGGGGGTGGGTGGCGTGGTCCGCGAAGGGGACGCGCACGTACTCGGCCTGGGTCCCGTCGATGACGTTGCCGAGGACCCATCCCCCGCCGCCGCGGCACTGCCCGTAGCGGGAGTCGCGGCACGGCGCGCAGCGTCCGCAGCCGGAGACGGACGAGACGATCACCTGGTCCCCCGGCCGCCGCTCGTGCACCTCGCGCCCGACCTCGATCACCTCGCCGACGGCCTCGTGGCCGAGGACCGTCCCCGGTCGCACCTCGGGCAGTTCGCCTCGGCGGATGTGCAGATCACTGCCGCAGACGGTGGCCGCCTCGACACGTACCAGGGCGTCGGTGGCCTCCTGGACCGACGGATCCGGAACGGTGTCCCAGGAGATCCGCCCGGGACCGTGGTAGACGAGTCCTCGCATCGCTGCTCACTCCCTCGCCACCTCGTCTCAACCGTCCCCTTCCCCGGCCGGGACGGCAACCCCCGAGGCCGGCCGGCTCTCGGCCAGGGACCTTCGGCCCTGTGACCGGCGTCTCATCTGTCCGATGGTGGTGGAAAAGGAAAAACCGCCAGTTTCCCACTGGAGGCCGGACGATCAGCTTTCCTCTGGAGGCCGGACGATGAGTGCAGCACAGCCACCGCACGCGTCCGGGCGGCCACCGCCCGAGGAGCCCGCGCCGAGGGGCAGGAACCCGTTGATCCGGACGTCGGACCGGGTGGAGGCCTGGTTCCGCCGTGCCCTGCTGCTGGTCCTCGTCGCCGGTATGCCGCTGGCCGCCATCGCCGCGGGCACGGCGGCGTACGAAAGGGCGATGCACACCGTGCGGGTCCAGGCGGCCGATCGGCAGCAGGTCAGTGCCGAGCTGATCTCCGGCACCGTGGACGCGTACCACGGGGCCAAACAGCAGGCGCAGGTCCGCTGGTCCGAGGAGGACGGCACCGTCCGTACGGGCACCGCCCTGGTCGACGCCGACACCCCCAAGGGGGCCACCGTGAAGGTGTGGGTCGACCGGGACGGTTACGTCACCAGCCCGCCGATGACCGACATGCAGGCGGTGACCAACGCCTCGTTCACGGGCGGTCTGACCGCGCTCGGCGTGGTGGCCGCGACCAGTGCGGCACAGACACTGCTGCGCGCGGCACTGGACCGGCGGCGGTACGCGCAGTGGGAGGCCGAGTGGAGTGCGGTGGAGCCCGAATGGGCGGCGCGCTTCCACCGGTGAGGGCCGGGAGCACCCGGCCCGGGCGGTACCCCTGCAAGCCGGCCTTGAGAAGGCCAACTCGCAACGAGGAGAACGAGGAGAACGAGGAGAACGAGGAGGAACAAACATGACGCAGCCCACCCAGCACAACGCGCTGACCGTCTGGAACCCCCTGCGGGAGCTGGAGGATCTGCAGGCGCGGATGGATCACCTGCTGCGCACCACCTTCCCCTTCCCGGGAGCCGGCTTCCCCGAGAACGGCGGGACCGACGCGTGGATACCGGCGGCCGACGTCGAGGAGACCGAGGACGCCTACCTGGTCGAGCTGGAGCTGCCGGGGGTGAAGAAGGATCAGATCACCGTGGAGGTCAGCGAGGGCGAGCTGGCGATCCACGGCGAGATCAAGGAGAAGGAACGCACGGGCGTGATCCGGCGGAACACCCGCCGCATCGGCCGGTTCGACTACCGCATGGCCCTGCCGAGCAACGTCGACACGGAGCACATCGGTGCCGAACTCACCGAGGGGATCCTCACCGTGCGCGTCCCGAAGGCCGAGAAGAGCAAGCCGCAGCGGATCGAGATCCGCGGCTGAGCGCCTGCGGCGCGACGAAAGGGCCTGATCATGCGAGCACACCTCGGCGATCAACTCGTCGTCGAGAGTCCGGCCACCGGCGCCGTCCGGCGCGACGGTGAGATCGTCGGGCTGCACCACGCAGACGGCACACCTCCGTACGACGTGCGCTGGTCGGACACCGACGAGGTGACGCTGGTGTTCCCCGGGCCCGACGCGCACATCCGGCACGTGGGTCACGCGCCGGACACGGGGCGGCCGGCTCCCTCGTCCGCGAGGACCGCGGACACCGGGGAGCCGGCGCCCTCGTCCGCGAGAGCCACGGACGCCGGGCAGCGTCCGCCTTCGGCCGCCAAGGCCGCGGACGCCGGCCGGCGGGTCTCTTCGCCCGCGAAGGCCACGGACACCGCTGAGCAAGCACCTTCGTCCACCGACGGCGCGGGCGAGGCGTCCGGCACGGCCGCGCCGCCGGACGGCGGCCCCAATCCGGGAGACATCGGGCGGCGGGTGGCCGCCGAGCGCGAACGGCTCGGGCTGTCGCGGGAGGAGACCGCCCGCCGGGCCCGGATCGCCCCGGAGTACCTGGCCTACATCGAGGAGCAGCCGGCCGCGCCCAGCCTGGCCACGCTGATCAGCCTGGCGGCCGCGCTCGGCACCGACGTGCAGTCCCTCCGCGGCGGCGGCACGGATCTGCCGCCCGGCCGGGGCTCCGCACTGCTCCACCCCGAGCTGCGGGACCTCAGTCCCGAGGAGTGCCGCGCCAGGCTCTCCACCCACGGGGTGGGACGCATCGCCGTGACGACGCCGGACGGCCCGGCCGTCGTCCCGGTCAACTACGACGTCGTCGACGGCGCGATCGTCTTCCGGACCGCACCGCACTCCGTCCCGGCACAGGCCGTCGGCTCCGAGGTCGCCTTCGAGGTGGACCACCTGGACGAGGCCATGAGCCAGGGCTGGAGCGTGCTCGCCGTCGGCCCGGCCCAGCCGGTCACCGAGCCGGCGACCGTGCGACGGCTCACCGAACGGGCGCGCAGCTCGCCGTGGGCGGGCGGCGAGCGCGAGATGTGGGTGTCGATCCGGCCCACCCGCCTCACCGGGCGCCGCATCCTGCCGGCCGACCGGTGAACGGCACCACCGCCCTCACGAGGGAGGCCACCATGTCCGAGCAGGACCACTCCACCACCCCGGGCCTCTCCGACGAGCAGGTGAGGGCCCTCGTCCGGGACGCCTGTGCCGCCCCGTCGATGCACAACGCCCAGCCGTGGCGGTTCCGCTATCTGCGCGGCAGCGGCGAGTTCCAGCTGCGCGCCGACCCGGACCGGGTCCTGCCGCACGCCGACCCGGACCGCCGCGCCCTCCATCTGGGCTGCGGCGCCGCCCTGTTCAATCTGCGGGTGGCACTGGCCCACCTGGGCCGCTCCCCCGGGATCCGGCTGCTGCCCGACCCGTCCGACCCGGACCTGCTCGCCACCGTACGAGCGGCCGCCGCCGACAGCGGCGACGGCGATCCCGGCGAACTGGCCGCGCTGCACCCGGCGATCCCCGAACGGCACAGCAGCCGCTTCCCGTTCGAGGAGACGCCTCTCCCCGAGGAGCTGCGCGCCGCCCTGGCCGACGCCGCCCGCAAGGAGGGGGCGGGGCTGGCCTTCCCTTCCCCGTGGCACCTCGAGCAGGTACTGGACCTCATGGCGGAGGCGGAGGTCCGCAACAAGGACGATCAGGGCAGCGAGGAGGACCTGGCCCGCTGGACCCGCCCCGACGCCGTGTCCGTATCCGAGCCGCAGCACGACCTGCACGACCCCGGTCCCGGACACCGGGTCGCGCAGCTGCCAGGCCCCAAGGGCCCCAGGACGCCGCGCCGCCCGGTGCCGGACGTGCTCGACATCGAGGGATGACCCGGCCCCGGCCCGCGCCGGCGTCTTCGGAAGGGAGCAGCTGATGGCTGACGGCAGGCAGGCGGATCCGCTCGTGATGGAGACGACGGGTCTGACCTCGGCCGAGGCCGCGCGGCGGCTCCGGGTGCACGGTCCCAACGAGATCCCCTCCCGGCCGCCCACCCCCGTCTGGCGGAGGGTGCTGCAGCAGCTGCGCGATCCGCTGATCCTGGTGCTGCTGGTGGCCGCCGCCCTGACGATCGCTACCGGGGACCTGTCCGACGCCGCCGTGATCCTGCTGGTGATCGTCGTGAACACCGTCGTCGGTGTGGTGCAGGAGGTGCGGGCCGAGCAGGCGGTCAGGGCGCTGTCCGCGATGAGCGCGCCGGAGGCCCGGGTGGTGCGGGACGGCGCGGAGCGCTCCGTCCCGGCCGCCGAGGTAGTACCCGGTGATCTGGTGCTGCTGGCCGAGGGCGACATCGTCCCCGCCGACGGGAAGGTGGTGGACGCGGCGCAGCTGCTCGCGGACGAGTCGTCGCTCACCGGCGAGTCCGTACCGGTCGAGAAGGCTCCCGATGCCGACGGCCCGCGCGGCACGGTGTCGGCGGGCACGGTCGTGGTGCGCGGCCGGGGCCGGATGGAGGTCACCGCCACCGGGGCGGCCGGCGCGCTCGGCCGGATCGCGGCGCTGATGGGCACGGGTCCCGGCCTCACTCCGCTGCAGCGGCGCCTGGTGCGGTTCGGCCGGGTGCTGGCCGCGGCCGTCGTGGTGCTGTGCGCCGTGGTGCTGGCGCTCGGGCTGGTGCGGGGGCAGCCCGTGGAGCTGATGATCGTGGCGGCGATCAGCCTGGCGGTCGCCGCCGTCCCGGAGTCCCTGCCCGCGGTGGTGACGCTGGCGCTGGCGCTGGGGGCGCGGCGGATGGCGGACCGGCGGGCCATCGTCCGAAGGCTGCCGGCGGTGGAGACGCTCGGGTCGGTGACGGTGATCGCCACCGACAAGACCGGGACGCTCACCGAGGGCCGCATGGCGGCCGAGCGGCTGTGGACGCCGCACGGCGCGGCGACCGTGACCGGCGAGGGCTACGCGCCCGAGGGCGGGGTGCTCCGCGACGGCCGTGCGGTCGGCGTGGACGACGCGCCCGATCTCGCGGCGCTGCTGCGGGTGGCGATGCTGTGCAACGACGCGGCGCTGCAGCCTCCGCGGGGCGCATCCGGTGAAGGCGACGCGGAGCGCAAGCCGGTGGCGGACGGCTCCGACGAGTGGAGCGCGCTGGGCGACCCCACCGAGGCGGCCCTGCTGGTGGCGGGGGCCCGTCTCGGTCTCGACCGGCAGGAGCTGGACCGGACGCTGCCCCGGGTGGGCGAGATCCCCTTCGACAGCGGACGCAAGCGCATGACGACCGTGCACCGCCGACCCGGCGGCGGAGTGCTCATCGCCTGCAAGGGCGCCCCGGAAGTACTGCTGCGGCCCGACGTGCTGTCCGACGGCCCCGGGACACTGAGCCGGGCGGCGGCCGAGGCGGAACGGCTCGCCCGGCACGGCTACCGGGTGCTGGCCGTCGCCTCCGCCGAACGCCGAACGGCTCAGCAGCCGCCCTCCTGGGAGTCGGGCCTGTCCCTGCTGGGCCTGGTCGGCATCGTGGACCCGCCGCGCAGCAGGTCGGCGGGGACGATGGCCGCCTGCAAACGCGCCGGGATCGTCCCCGTCCTCATCACCGGCGACCACCCCCTCACCGCGCGGGCCGTGGCCGAGCGGCTCGGCATCGCCTCCCGCGACGAAGAGGTCACCACGGGCCGGCTCATCCGGGAGGGCCGGGCGGGCGATCTGACGGGCGTACGGGTCTTCGCACGCACCACTCCCGAGCAGAAGCTGGACATCGTCGAGGCCTGGCGCGGCGCCGGGCACGTGGTGGCGATGACCGGTGACGGCGTGAACGACGGCCCGGCGCTGCGCCGGGCCGACATCGGTGTGGCGATGGGCCGCCGGGGCACGGAGGTCGCCCGCCAGGCGGCCGACCTGGTGCTCGCGGACGACAATCCGGGCACCATCGTGGTGGCCGTGGAGGAGGGGCGCCGGGTCTACGACAATGTGCGCCGCTTCCTGCTGTACGGGCTGGCCGGCGGCACCGCGGAGATCCTGGTGATGCTGTTCGGTCCCTTCCTGGGGATGCCGCTGCCGCTGCTGCCCGCGCAGATCCTGTGGATCAATCTGCTGACGCACGGCATTCCGGGGGTGGCGCTGGGCGCCGAGCCGGTCGCCCCGGACGCGATGCGCCGGCCGCCCCGCCCGACGGAGGAGAGCGTGCTGGGCGCCGGGCTGTGGCCGCGGATCCTGCTCATGGGGGCGTTCATCGCCACGGTGACGCTGGTGGTGGGCGTCTGGGCGCGGGAGACGGGCCGCCCCTGGCAGTCGATGCTGTTCCTGGTGCTCGGTGCGACACAGCTCGGTGTGGCGCTCGGCTCGCGGGCCCGCCCCGGCAGCCTGGCCAACCCGTTCCTGCTGGTCGCCGTGGGCGCGGCGCTGGCCCTTCAGGTGGCCGGCGTCTATCTGCCCCCGCTGCAGGAGCTGCTGGGCACTCAGCCGCTGGCGCCGGCCGACCTGGTGATCGCGTTCCTGCTGTCCGGCCTCGGCCATGTGGTGATGCGGCTGCAGACCCGGTTGAGACCGGAACGGTCTCCCGGCACCGCGCCGCACGACTCTGGTGGCGGCACTGAGGGGTCCGGGCGAGGCTTGATGGCAGGGCTTCGTGAGCTTCGTGACAGGAAGTCCGATGAGACGAGGAGGCTCCGGTGAGCGGCGGACTGGTGGTCGTGGGCGTGGACGGCTCGGCGTCGAGCCTTGCCGCCGTGGACGTGGCCGCGCGCGAGGCGCGGCTGCGCGGTGCGGGACTGCGGGTGGTGCACGCGTTCTTCTGGCCGGCGCTGCATGTGCCGCTGGGGCCGTCGCCCTACGGCCCGGCCGAGGGCGGCCTGCAGAACATGGCCGAGCGGCTGCTGAACGAGGCGGTGCAGCGGGCGAAAGCCACCGAGCCGGAGGTGGACGTCACCGACTTGATGGTCACCGGGGAGCCGTTGACGGTGCTGGAGGCCCAGTCCCGTGCGGCCGAGCTGGTGGTCGTCGGCACCCGGGGCATGGGCGGCTTCGTGGGGCTGCTGGTCGGCTCCACCGCGATCCATCTGGCGGCGCACGGGCAGTGCCCGGTGCTGGTCGTGCGCAGGGAGCCGGATCCCGACGGCCCGATCGTGCTGGGCGTGGACGGCTCCCCTGCCGGGCAGCGGGCCATCGAATTCGCCTTCACCGAGGCCGAGTTGCGCGGTGCCTCGGTCCTCGCCCTGCACGCCTGGAGCACCTGGATTGCTCCCCTGCCGCCGCCCGACCCGGCGGAGCCGTACGCCCACGAGCCGGGGGCGCTCCGCGAGGAGGAGGAGCAGCTGCTGTCCCAGGCCCTGGCGGGCCATCAGGAGAAGCACCCCGACGTCCCGGTCGAGCGCAAGGTGGTGCGGGGCGGTGTCCGGGAGGCGCTGATCGAGGCGAGCCGGAGCGCCCGGATGCTGGTCGTGGGCGCCCGCGGCAGGGGCGGTTTCACCGGGCTGGTGCTCGGCTCGGTCAGCCAGGCCATGCTGCACCACGCGTACTGCCCGGTCGCGGTGGTGCGCGCGGCCCGCGCGTGAGCCGGTCGCCTTCGGTTGAGCCGGCCGCCTTCGGTCGGGTGCGGTCAGCCCACGCGATCCCAGCCGCGGCGCGGGGCGCGGGTGCCGAGCCGGGTGTCGCGGCTGCGGTAGACGATGTACGGGCGGGTCAGATAGCCCAGCGGCGCGGTCAGCATGTGCACCAGCCGGGTGAAGGGCCAGAACGCGAACAGCAGCAGGGCGCTGAGGGCGTGCAGCTGGAAGAGGACCGGGATGCCGGTCATCAGGTCGGGGTCCGGCTGCAGGGAGAAGACCGAGCGGAACCACGGGGAGACGGTCTCGCGGTAGTTGTAGCCGCCGCCGGCGATGTTCGCCGCGACGGTCGCCGCCAGCCCCAGTCCGATGGTCACCGCCAGCGCCAGGTACATCGCCTTGTCGTTGCGGGTGGTGGCGGAGAAGACCGGGCCGACCGTGCGGCGCCGGTAGATGAGGATGGCCATGCCGCCGACGGTGGCGACCCCGGCGACCGTGCCGAGGACCACGGCGAGGACGTGATACGTGCGCTCGCTGATGCCCACCGCCTCGGTCCAGCTCTCCGGGATCAGCAGCCCGCCGACGTGGCCAAGCGCCACGATCAGGATGCCGAAGTGGAACAGGGGGCTGCCGATCCGCAGCAGCCGGTTCTCGTACAGCTGGGAGGAGCGGGTGGTCCAGCCGAACTTGTCGTAGCGGTAGCGCCAGATGTGGCCGAGCACGAACACGGCGAGGCTGACGTAGGGCAGCGCCACCCACAGCAGGATCCCGCCGGTGCCGGACTCCACCGCCAGGGTGACCGGGTGCGCGGGTGCGGTGCTCATCGGGGACCTCCAGCCTGCGGGGCGGACAGGTACGGCGGCGGTGCGGAGGGGTCGAGGCCGTAGGGATCGAGTCCGACCTGCTCCTCGGGCGGGCCCTCGGCCGCGAGCCGGGCCACGGCCTGGCGCTGGTCGCCCGCGAGGGGCGGCAGCGTGGCGGACACGGAGTCCAGCAGGTGCGCCCAGGGCGAGCCGGTGTCCCGCAGGGAGAGCCGCAGCAGCTCCAGGCCGGCCCGGTGCTCGGTGAGCAGGCGGTGCCCGGCGGCGGGCTCCGCGCCCGCGAACTCCAGCAGCACGGCCAGATGGTCGGGCAGCTCCTCGTCGCCGAGCCGCCAACCGGCCCTGGCGTAGGCCTGCTTGAGCCGCAGCAGGGCGAGGCCCCGCTTCCGGGTGTCGCCGTGCGCGTAGTAGGTCAGGTAGGGGCAGCAGCGTTTGCGGTGGTCGAAGGTGTCCACATAGGCCGCGGCCAGGTCGTCCGGCTGGACGGCACGCACGTGGGCGGTGAAGCGCAGCAGCGGCTCCCGCACCTGCGCCGGCAGGACCGGTGCCACACGCTCGGCGAGCGCCGTCCGGGACGGCGTGTCGTCGGGGTAGCCGAGCAGCAGTGACTGGATCTGCCAGGCGTACGGATGCCAGGACTCGATCCGCTGACGTGCCGCCGGCTTGATCGTCCGCTTCACGGCTTCGGCTCCCCTCCGCTGTCGTCGTCGCCGTCGGTGCTTCTGGGCGGGAACAGGCCCGGAGGTGTGCCTCTGCCGTCCCAGTTGAGGAGGTTGACGCGGGGGCCGCTGCGGGGTGTGTCGGAGGTCTGCCGGTCGCGCAGGGCGCGGTAGTTCTCCACGGCGACGGGGGCCGCGCCGCCGGAGGTCTCGCCGAAGGGGCCGGAGCCGCCCATGCCGGGGCCGCCCTCGTAGTCCAGGCTGCACTCGGTGGCCAGCTCCTCCAGCTGGTGGGCCTGTTCGGCGTGGGCGGGCGGGATGACGTACCGCTCGTCGTACTTGGCGAGGGCCAGCAGCCGGTACATGTCGTAGAGCTGCTCCCCGGTCATGCCGACCGCCTCGGCGATGGCGTCCTGCGGTTCGCGGCCCAGGTTGATGTCGCGCATGTAGGAGCGCATGGCGGCGAGGCGCCGCAGCACCAGGTCCACGGGGGCCGGGTCGCCGGCGGTGAACAGCTGGGCGAGGTAGTCGACGGGGATGCGCAGGGCGTCGACGGCGGCGAAGAGATGGTGGTGGTCCTCGGCGTCGTGGCCGGTCTCGCGCACCGCGTCGACCACGGGCGACAGCGGCGGGATGTACCAGACCATGGGCAGCGTCCGGTACTCCGGGTGCAGCGGCAGCGCCACCCGGTAGGTGTTGATCAGCGCGTACACCGGGGAGCGCCGGGCGGCCTCCATCCAGTCGTACGGGATGCCCGCCCGCTCCGCCGCCTCGGCGACCTGCGGGTCGTGCGGGTCCAGGAACACCTGCCGCTGCGCCTCGTACAGGTCCGTCTCGTCGGGCGCGGAGGCGGCCTCCAGGACCTTGTCGGCGTCGTAGAGGACCAGGCCGATGTAGCGCAGGCGGCCGACGCAGGTCTCGGAGCAGACGGTGGGCAGCCCCACCTCGACGCGCGGGAAGCAGAAGGTGCACTTCTCGGCCTTGCCGGTGCGGTGGTTGAAGTAGACCTTCTTGTACGGGCATCCGGTGATGCACATCCGCCAGCCGCGGCAGCGTTCCTGGTCGACGAGGACGATGCCGTCCTCCTCGCGCTTGTAGATGGCGCCGGAGGGGCAGGAGGCCGCGCAGGACGGGTTGAGGCAGTGCTCGCAGATGCGCGGCAGATAGAACATGAAGGTCTGCTCGAACTCGAACCTGATCCTTTCGGAGACCTGGCCGAGCAGCACGTCCTTCTCTTTGGTCGTCTCCGAGCCGCCCAGGTCGTCGTCCCAGTTGGCCGACCAGGAGATCTTCATGTCCTTGCCGGTGATCAGCGACTTGGGGCGGGCGACCGGCGTGTGCTCCTGGAGCGGGGCGTTGGTGAGGGTCTCGTAGTCGTAGGTCCAGGGCTCGTAGTAGTCGTCCAGGGACGGCAGGACAGGGTTGGAGAAGATGGTGACCAGCTTCTTGAAGCGGCCTCCCGCCTTGAGGGTGAGCCGGCCCCGCTTGTTCAGCTGCCAGCCGCCGCGCCAGCGCTGCTGGTCCTCGTAGCGGCGCGGGTAGCCCTGGCCGGGGCGGGTCTCGACGTTGTTGAACCACACGTACTCGACGCCGGTGCGGTTGGTCCACGCCTGCTTGCAGGTGACCGAGCAGGTGTGGCAGCCGATGCACTTGTCGAGGTTCATCACCATCGCCATCTGGGCCATCACGCGCATCAGTACGTCACCTCCTGGTCGGCGCGGCGGCGGACGACGGTGATCTCGTCGCGCTGGTTGCCGGTCGGGCCGAGGTAGTTGAAGGCATACGACAGCTGGGCGTAGCCGCCGATGAGATGGCTCGGTTTGATCAGCAGCCGGGTCAGGGAGTTGTGGATGCCGCCGCGCCGGCCGCTGGTCTCGGTGCGGGGCACGTCGATGAGGCGGTCCTGGGCGTGGTGCATGTAGACGGTGCCCTCCGGCATCCGGTGCGAGACGACGGTCCGGGCGGCGACGACGCCGTTGCGGTTGACCGCCTCCACCCAGTCGTTGTCCCTCACCCCGATCTTCGCCGCGTCCTTGGTGCTCATCCAGATCGTCGGGCCGCCCCGCGACAGCGACAGCATGAACAGGTTGTCCTGGTACTCGGAGTGGATGGACCACTTGTTGTGCGGGGTCAGATAGCGCACGGTGACGCCGAGTTCGCCGACCTCGCCGAGGCCCGGCTCGCCGAACAGGGCGTCCATGTGCAACGGCGGCCGGAAGACGGGCAGTTGCTCGCCGAGCGCGAGGATCCAGTCGTGGTCCAGGTAGAAGTGCTGGCGGCCGGTGAGGGTGTGCCACGGTTTGAGCCGCTCGACGTTGACCGTGAACGGCGAGTAGCGGCGTCCTCCGGTCTCCGAACCGGACCACTCCGGTGAGGTGATCACCGGGACGGGGGCCGCGCGGGTGTCGGCGAAGGTGATCTGCTTGCCCTCGTGCTCGGCGGCGAGATCCGCCAGCCGGGTGCCGGTACGCGCCTCCAGCGCGTGGAAACCCTGGGTGGCCAGATGTCCGTTGGTGGTGCCGGACAGGGCGAGGATCGCCTCGCACACCTGCGTGTCGCGGGCGATCGAGGGCCTGCCGTCGGCCACCCCGCCGCGCACCGTGCCGTTCTTGTGCCGCAGATACTCCAGTTCGCGGTCGACCGTGAAGGTGACCCCCTTGGTGGTGGCACCGAGGGTGTCCAGCAGGGGCCCGAGGGCGCCCATCTTCTCGGCGACCGCCGGGTAGTCGCGTTCCACCGTGATCAGCTTCGGCAGGGTACGGCCGGGCACCGGCTCGCACTCCCCCGCCTTCCAGTCCCTCACCCGGCCGTGCGGAGTGGCCAGTTCGTCGGCGGTGTCGTGCAGCAGCGGCGCGGCGACGACGTCCTTGCGCACCCCGAGATGACGGGCGGCCTGACGGCTGAACTCCTCGGCCAGGGTGCGGAAGATGTCGAAGTCGGTGCGGGTCTGCCAGGGCGGCGGGATCGCCGGGGCGAAGGCGTGCACGAAGGGATGCATGTCCGTACTGGACAGGTCGTGCTTCTCGTACCAGGTGGCGGCGGGCAGCACCACGTCGGAGTAGACGGTGGTGCTGGTCATCCGGAAGTCGAGGGTGAGCAGCAGGTCGAGCTTGCCCTCGGGGGCCTCCTCCCGCCACTCCACGTCCCGGGGCCTGGCCTCCGGGGGTGCCTCGGCGGCCCGCAGCGAGGAGTCGGTGCCCAGCAGATGCTTCAGGAAGTACTCGTTGCCCTTGGCCGAGGAGCCGAGCAGATTGGCCCGCCACACGGTGAGGACGCGCGGGAAGTTCTCGGGCGCGTCCGGGTCCTCGCAGGCGAACCGCAGCCGCCCGGCCTTGAGTTCCTCCACCACGTGCTCGGCGACGCTCCGGCCGGCCGCCTCGGCCTCGTCGGCCAGGTCGAGCGGGTTGCGGTCGAAGGTCGGGTACGAGGGCATCCAGCCCAGGCGGGCGGAGGCCGCGATGACGTCGGCGGTCGTCTTCCCGGCGAAGGGAGCGGCCCGGCCGGCCCCCGCTGCAGCGCCCCCTCCGGCTGTGCCCGCTCCGGCTGTGCCCGCTCCGGCTGTGCCCGCTCCGGCTGTGCCCGCTCCGGCTGTGCCCGCTCCGGCGGCGGCGAGGGTGTCCACCGAGAACGGGTCGTAGCGGAACTGGTCGCTGTGCAGGTACCAGTAGGCGGTCTGGATCATCAGCCGGGCCGGGCGGTTCCAGTCGGCGGCCGTGGCGATCGCCGTGTAGCCGGTGATGGGGCGGACCTTCTCCTGCCCGACGTAGTGGGCCCAGCCGCCGCCGTTGACGCCCTGGCAGCCGGTGAGCGTGGTCAGGGTCAGGAAGGAGCGGTAGATGGTGTCGGAGTGGAACCAGTGGTTGGTGCCCGCCCCCATGATGATCATCGAACGGCCCCTGGACTCCTCGGCGTTGGCCGCGAACTCCCGGGCGATCCGCGCCGCCCTGCCCGCGTCGACACCGGTGATCGCCGCCTGCCAGGCGGGAGTGCAGGGCTCCAAGGCGTCGTCGTAGCCGGACGGCCAGGTGCCCGGCAGTCCCTCGCGGACCACTCCGTACTGGGCCAGCAGCAGGTCGTACACCGTGGTCACCGTGCGGCCGCCGATCCGGCGCACCGGCACCCCGCGCCGCAGCGATCCCGCGCCGCCGTCCAGGCCGTCGAAGCGCGGCAACTCGGCGATCACGGGCGGCTCCTCGCCGCCCTCGGCGGAGAGCAACGGCCGGATGTCGCCCAGGTCCAGATTCCAGCGGCCGGCGCCCGACTCGCCGAAGCGGTCGCCGAGGGTGCCGTTGGGCACCACGGGCGCGCCCGTGGCACCGTCCAGCAGCACCGTACGGAACTCGGCGTGCTCGGCCCGCGCGTGCTCGCCGCCGAGATCGGCGGCGGTGAGGAACTTGCCCGGCGCGAACACGCCGTCGCCCAGCTCCTCCAGGGTCACCAGGAACGGCAGATCGGTGTAGCGCTTGACGTACTCGGTGAAGTACGGCGTGGGCCGGTCGACGAAGAACTCCTTGAGGATCACATGCCCCATGGCCATCGCCAGCGCGCCGTCGGTGCCCGGCTGCGGGGACAGCCACTCGTCGGCGAACTTCACGTTGTCCGCGTAGTCGGGCGACACGGCCACGACCTTCTGCCCCCGGTAGCGGGCCTCCACCATCCAGTGCGCGTCCGGGGTGCGCGTCACCGGCAGGTTGGACCCCCACATGATCAGGTAGCCGGCGTCCCACCAGTCGCCCGACTCCGGTACGTCGGTCTGGTCGCCGAACATCTGCGGCGAGGCCACCGGCAGATCGGCGTACCAGTCGTAGAAGGAGAGCATGGCCCCGCCGAGCAGGGAGTAGAAGCGCGCCCCCGCCGCATGCGACACCATCGACATCGCCGGGATCGGGGAGAAGCCCGCCAGCCGGTCCGGCCCGTACCGCTTGATGGTGTAGATGTGCGCGGCGGCCACCAGCTCCGCCGCCTCGGCCCAGCTCGCCCGCACCAGGCCGCCCTTGCCGCGGGCCCGCTTGTACAGGCGGGCGCGCTCGGGGTCGGTGACGATGTCCGCCCAGGCCGCCACCGGGTCGCCGAGCCGGGCCTTGGCCTCCCGGTACATCTGCAGCAGCACACCCCGTACGTACGGGTAGCGCACCCGGGTCGGCGAGTACGTGTACCAGGAGAAGGCGGCGCCGCGGGGGCAGCCGCGCGGCTCGTACTCGGGCCGGTCCGGGCCCACCGACGGGTAGTCGGTCTGCTGCGCCTCCCAGGTGATGATGCCGTCCTTGACGAACACCTTCCACGAGCAGGAGCCGGTGCAGTTCACCCCGTGGGTCGAGCGGACCACCTTGTCGTGGGACCAGCGGTCCCGGTAGAACTCGTCGCCCTGCCGGCCGCCCTTCTTGTGCAGGGTGCGCAGGTCGTCGGAGACCTCCGCCCGGGTGAAGTAGCGGCGGCTGCTCACCAGCGCCTCCGCGAGGGCACCGTCCATGCCCGTCTCGGTGCCCGTCTCGGCCCGCGCCCGCTTACCGGTCTCCGTACTCACCGCGCGACTCCGCTCCGGGCCCTGACACCCGTTCGAATTGTGATCGGTTACGGCCGCCTCGACTCTACGGCCGTACGGCCCCGCGACGGGGCCTGCGACACCACGCAACCCGGACGGCGGCGCCAGGATCGCCCGCTTGCCACCGGGCCGGCTGCTCTCCGGGGCGGAGATGGCTGATCAGCCGGACCACCTCATCGTGCTCACGCGTCAGCTCGTCGATCGACGTCAGCGACTGGCAGCCGCAGTACTCGCACACGGCTTCTGCTCCTTCACACTCCGGGCTGTTCATGGGCTGGTTCACTCGGGCCGGTTGACCTCGGGCCGGTCGGCTTCGGTCGGTTCACCTCGGGCTGGGTTCACTGCGTGCCGGTGCCGGTGCCAGTGCCCGAGGCCGGGTCCGACGTCGTCGTCGCCGCTCGGCCCGGCGGGCCGCCGGACCCGGCGCGGGCGGTGGATCCGGCGCGGCCGGTGGATCCGGCGCGGCCGGTGGATCCGGCGCGGCCGGTGGATCCGGCGCGGCCGGTGAGCCGCCCACCGTCCCCGCGTCCGCCCTGGCCCGTGCCGGTCTCCCGGCCCCCGGTGTCCCCGCCCCGGGCCGCCGCCCTGACCCCGGTCAGGGTGAGGACCAGGGCTGCGCCGGCCACCACGGCCAGGAGGGCGAGCCCGATGGCGTACGTGCCGTACACGCCGTACAGAGCGCCCATCACCAGCGGCGGCAGGAACCCGCCGAGGCCGCCCGCGGCGCCGACCACACCCGTGATCGCGCCGACCTTGTTCGCCGGGGCCAGCAGGCCCACCAGCGCGAAGGTCGCCCCGCTGCCGGCGCCGAGCGCGGCGGCCATCGACAGGAAGGCGATGGTGCCCACCGGCATGAGAGCCGGGCTGAACGCCTGCACGGCCGCGCCGGCGATCACCACCGCCAGCGAGCCGGCCAGCACCCGCACCGGCCCCAGCCGGTCGGACAGCCAGCCGCCCACCGGGCGCATCGCCACCGCCAGCAGCACGAACCCGGCCATCCGGTCGGCGGCGTCGGCCTGCGTCAGCCCGTAACCGGTCTTGAGGTACGTCGGCAGATACACCGAGAAGGCGACGAAGCCGCCGAAGACCACCGCGTACAGCGCGGAGGCCTGCCAGGTGAGCGGCAGCCGGGCAGTGGCGGCCATCCGGCGGACCAGCGACTCCGTCGGCACGGTACGCCCCGGCGCATCACGCAGCAGCAGGGCGGCGGTGACCGCGTACAGCGCCAGCACACCCGCGGTGATCAGGAACGGCGTGGGCATGCTCCCGGCGTCGACGAGCTTCACCGTGGTGAGGGCGCTGATGGCGGTGCCGCCCATGCCGGCGCCGAAGACGCCGTTGGCCAGGCCGCGCCGCTCGGGCGGGAACCAGGCGCTGACGAAGGGCACGCCGACGGCGAACGCGGTGCCGCCGATGCCGAGGAAGAAGCCGCCCACCAGCAGCGCGGCGAGTGAGGAATGCCCCGCCAGGCCCAGGTAAAGGATCGGCACGATGGTCGCCGCCGACACCAGCGGGAACATCACCCGCCCGCCGAACCGGTCGGTCAGCGCGCCCACCGGGATCCGGCCGAGCGAGCCCACCACGACCGGCACGGCCACCAGCAGCGACTGCTCGAACGAGGACAGGCCGAGGTCGTCCTTGAACCGCGGACCGAGCGGGCTGAGCAGCGCCCAGCCCCAGAAGTTCAGGGCGAAGCCGATCGTGGCGAGCGCCAGCATCAGCCAGGCCCGGCCCGGCACCGCGGGTTTCGAGGGGTGCCTGCCCTGCTCGGACTTCACTGGTTGGACCATCTCGTCCGTCCCATGCGTCGTGGGTGACCTTGACAGTGCTCTGACCGTGCTCTCGGGTCGGCCGCCGACGGCAGCGGTGCTGCCGATGTGGCTGCCGTGCGGCCTCCTGTCACCACACTCCGCGTCTCGCCGCCGCGCGGGCAGGGGTCGTAGGTCCCTATGACCGGACGGACGGCCCCGAAGGTGCGAGAGGGGCCTGTCGGCCCTATCGGGCGAACGCCGCCGCGGAAAGCATGAAGGCGTGTTCACCGACGACGCCTTCCGCTCCCTGGACCGGCAGGAGTGCCTCAGGTTCCTCGCCAAGGTCCCGGTGGGCCGCGTCGTCTACACCCTGCGCGCGCTGCCCGCCGTGCTGCCCATCAACTTCGTCCTCGACACGGACGCCTCCGTGCTGCTGCGCACCTCGCCCGGCTCCGAGCTGGTGCGCGCGGTGGACGGTTTCGTGGTCGCCTTCGAGGCGGACGGCTTCGACCCGGTGACCCGGACCGGCTGGAGCGTGATCGTCACCGGACGGGCCGCGGTGGTGACCGACCCCGCCGAACTGGAACGGCTGTCGGGCACCGGTCCCACGTCCTGGATGCCGCTGCCGGATTCGGTGATCATCCGCATCGAGTCGGAGCTGGTCACCGGGCGCGAACTCCAGGGCATGTACAGCGCGGCGTGAGGGGTCGCGTCCGGCCGCGAGAGGGCGACCGGACGCAGTGAACGAATTCTGCTGTGAACCTGAAGGTTGACGGCCTGTCAGAAACCGCCGCCTTCTGCTTTCTCCCTTGGGGAACCTCGCAAGTTCACCGGCTGGCATCGTCTTTTTGGAGTCATCCCTCCAGCGCGTGCACTTGGAATGACAAGCTTCGATATGTCTCCAAGTCGCCGGCCCTGTTGAACCCGACGATAATGGCCTCATGGCCCGGAATGCCGCACATGCGCACGGTCCGTCGACCTTGACCGTCAAGGGGCGGGACATCCGGCTGCGGACGATCGGGTTCGTCGTGCTCGCCGCCGTGGCCATCTGGTTCATCGCCGCGAACACCGGTTCGGTCACCGTCACGCTGTGGGTGTCCGACGTGACGCTGCCGATGTGGGGGATCCTGACCGTGACACTGCTCGTGGGCGCGCTGCTCGGCTTGATCATTGCGTGGCGGCGCGCACGGCGGTAGGGGACGGGGCGGGGTCGGTCACGGGATGTGGTGGGCGCCCGGCGGTCGCGCCGGTCGGGGTGGGCGCGGCCGCCGGGCGGTGGGACAGGTCGTCGGTCAGTGGCGGGTCAGTGGTCGCCGGCTGAGCCGGCGGAGGCCTGCTGGGCAGGCTGGTCGTGAGCGTCCGCTCCCAGCGGGGGCGCGGTGTAGCGGTCCATGCGGTGCTGGTCGCGCGGCACGGTGACCCGGCTCCGGGGTGTGTCGGCGTCGCCCGGCGGAACCGGGATCGGCCTGCGGGCGATCAGGCGGCCCACCCAGCGGCGGCCGCAGATCGGGCAGGGCGGCGCGCCCTGCGGGTCGTAGGGGGACGGCACGGGAAGTCCGTCGCGGGTGAAGTACTCCCATTCGTCGCCGTTGTCGTCGCGGTAGTACTGCACGTCGTAGTCGGCACTCCATTTGTGCCAGCAGTGCCCGCAGGTGAACTCGACACGCTCCACAGCCAGTTCGGTGATCATCGGCCTGCCTCCTTCCGCGGTGGCGGACGCCCGGACACGTGACCCGTGACTGTTTGTGACCATTCTAGGCGGCCGCGGGAGGCGGTGCCGGAGGGCCTTTTCCGTCGGCCCTGTTACAGGTCGCCCGGCGTGTCCAGGCCGGTCAGCGCGCCGACCGGGTCCGAGTCGGGGGTACCGCGGGGCCACCAGTCGTCCTGGCCGGGCTCGGACTCGTACGCGTACCAGAGATGGTCGCGGCCCAAACGGAGCTGGACGTGCCCGCGGGGGTGGGTGAGCCGGTTGCGCCAGGGGCGGAAGGCGGGCAGGTCGGCGGCGAGGAGCTGCGGGCGGGCCCGGTCGAAGCGGCCGGCCGGCGGGTCCCAGGGCTCCTCCAGGACGCGGAGTCCCTCGGGGCCGCCCTGCCGCCAGGCGGCCACCGCACGGGCCAGCTCGGCGGGGCTGCGGCCGGCGGCCTTGGAGAGGGAGGCGTAGAGGGAGCGGGTGGCCGCGGTGAGGCCGGAGCCGGGGCGGGCGGCGGCGAGCCGCACCGCGTCCTGCCACAGGCTGAGGCCGCCGACCGGGTCGCGGCCGGTGGTCAGCAGGGCATGCGCGCGTGCGGCGGCGTCACTGGCCAGCTGGTCCAGCGCGAAGGGGTCCGGGCCGCCGGGCGCCGGCGGATACGCCGGCGGCTGTTCGGGGTGCGGGGGCGGCGGCAGCGGGGCGGGGAGCGGAGGCCGGGCGCCTCGTGCGAGGACGTCGCTGGCGCGTACGCCGGGCAGCGGCTCCGGTTCCTTCTCCTGGGCGGCGCGGGCCGCGCGGGCGGCGCTGCGGCGGGACAGGTCGTCGATGACCGCGCGTTCGCCCCGGCCGCGCAGGAGGAGCAGGACGAAGGGGTCGGCGTCGAGCAGGCGGGCGGTCTGGTAGCAGAGGGCGGCGGCGTGCTTGCAGGGGTGGCCCCGGTCGGGGCAGCTGCAGTGCGGATCGAGGTCGCGGGGGCCGGGCAGCAGGGGGACGCCGCAGTCGGCCAGGGACTGGGGCATCTCCTTGTCCAGCAGGGCCGCGATGTGACCGGGCCGGTCGGCGGCGGTGTCCAGGAAGCGCTCCCAGTCGGCGTCGGTGAAGGTGCGCAGCCGTACCTGGACCCGGTACGGGCGGGGCCGGCTGCCCCGGACGTAGGCGAGCACCAGCCCCGGAGTCACGGTGATCGCGTCGACGTTCCCCTGGTCGGCATACGTCCGCCCCCGAGCCAGCCGGGCCGCGTCCAGGGCGCCCTCCTCCAGCGCGGTGACCCAGGCGTTGCCCCACCAGGTCTCGGCGAACGTGCCCCTGTGTGTCCCCTCGCCGGAGGGCTGGGCCGGGAACGCGGGGAAGGTCCGGCGGACGTCCGAGTCGCGGGCGGGGGCGGCCATGGAGCGCGGGGCGGTGAAGGCGGGGGTGGGGGCGGATTCGTGCCTTGCCGCTGTTTCCGCGGGCTTCGCATCGCCGGCGGGCCGTGGGCGGGGGCGGGGGCGGGGGCTGTCCGTCGGGGGACGGGCGGTGTCTGCTGCGGGTGCGGTGTCCCGCGTGCCGGTGCCCCGCTCCTCGGCGGTGTCCGGTTCGTCGGCGGAGGCGGGCATGCGGAAGGCGTCGGCGAGCAGCCTCCGCAGCTCGCGCGCACGGTTCTCGGCGGTGCGGTCGGCCTTCGGCGTGCGAGACGAGTGGGATGTGCGGGGTGTGCGGGGTGTCCGGGGAAGGGCCGACGGCGTGGACGTACCGCGCCCTGTGTCGTCGGTGCCGTGGCCCTCGGCGGCCCTGCGCGCTCGCAGTGCCGCCGCACGGGCCGATCTCAGGGCCTCGCGGGCGATGTCACCGGGGCGCTGTGCGGGAGGGTGGCCGGGCTTGCCGGCGGCTGCGGGGGCCTCGGGTGCGGCCGCTGCTGCACCGGGGGCGGCACCACACTCGTCGGCAGGGGCATCCGGTGCGGCAACGGCGTCGTTCCCGTGGGCGCCCGGGCCACCGACGGCCCCACCAGGGCTACCGCTGATGGATGCCTCGGTGTCGGTGTCCGTGTCACCCCGTTCGGAGTCACCCCGTTCGGACCGTTCGGAGTTCGCCCGGAGGGCCTCGCGGAGGGCGGCGCGGGCCGCGGCGGCCGGGCCCTGCTCCCGGGCAGCCTCCTGCTGCTCCTTCCGCTGCGAAGCCTCCTCGGCCTTCTCCCGCTCCCGGGCGGCGCGCAGTGCCTCGCGGACCTTGTCGGAGGGGCGGCGCTCGGTCATCACGGCCTCCGGAGGGAGACCAGGTCGGCCAGCTCGCGGTCGGTGAGCTCGGTGAGGGCGGACTCGCCGGTGCCGAGGACGGCGTCGGCGAGGGCGCGCTTGGAGTGGAGCATCTCGGCGATGCGGTCCTCGACGGTGCCCTCGGTGATCAGGCGGTGGACCTGGACGGGCTGGGTCTGGCCGATGCGGTAGGCGCGGTCGGTGGCCTGCTCCTCGACGGCCGGGTTCCACCAGCGGTCGAAGTGGATGACGTGGCCGGCTCGGGTGAGGTTCAGGCCGGTGCCGGCGGCCTTGAGGGAGAGGACCAGCACCGGGGTGGCGCCGGACTGGAAGCGGTCCACCATGCGCTCCCGTTCCGGTACCGGTGTGCCGCCGTGCAGCAGGTCGACCGGGACCGCCCGCTCGGCGAGGTGGGCGGTGATGAGGCGGGCCATGCCGACGTACTGGGTGAAGACGAGGGCCGAGCCGTCCTCGGCGAGGAGGGTGTCCAGCAGCTCGTCCAGCAGGGCGAGCTTGCCCGAGCGGGCCGCGAGCCGGTCGGCGCCGGCGCTGGTGGGCTCCTCCTTGAGGTAGAGGGCGGGGTGGTCGCAGATCTGCTTGAGCGAGGTCAGCAGCTTGAGCACCAGGCCGCGGCGGCCCATGCCCCGGGCGGTCTCGATGGCGAGCATCGACTCGCGCACCACCGCCTCGTAGAGCGCGGCCTGTTCGCGGGTGAGCGGCACGGGGTGGTCGGTCTCGGTCTTCGGCGGCAGCTCGGGGACGATGCCGGGGTCCGACTTCTTGCGGCGCAGCAGGAAGGGCCGCACCAGGCGGTGGAGGCGCTGCACCGCCTCCTCGTCCTCGCCGGTCTCCACGGCGCGGGCGTGCCGGGCGCGGAAGGACTTGAGGGGGCCGAGCAGTCCGGGGGTGGTCCAGTCGAGGAGGGCCCACAGCTCGGAGAGGTTGTTCTCGACGGGGGTGCCGGTGAGCGCCACGCGTGCGGGTGCGGGGATGGTGCGCAGCGCCTTCGCCGTGGCCGAGTGGGGGTTCTTGACGTGCTGGGCCTCGTCGGCGACGACCATGCCCCAGCGCTGGGCGGCCAGCTCGGGGGCGGCCGAGCGCATGGTGCCGTAGGTGGTGAGGACGAAGCCGCCGTCCAGGTCCTCCAGGGTGCGGTCGGGGCCGTGGAAGCGGCGCACGGGGACGCCGGGCGCGAAGCGGGTGATCTCCCGCTGCCAGTTGCCGAGCAGGGAGGCGGGGCAGACCACCAGGGTCGGCTCGCTGCGGGCGCGTTTGAGGTGCAGGGCGATGAGGGTGACGGTCTTGCCGAGGCCCATGTCGTCGGCGAGGCAGCCGCCCAGGCCCAGCGAGGTCATCAGCTCCAGCCAGGCCAGGCCGCGCAGCTGGTAGTCGCGCAGGGTGGCGGCGAGTCCGGGCGGTGGTTCGGCGGGGCGTACGCCGGTGGTGAGGCGGTCGCGCAGGGCGGCGAGGGCGCCGGTCGGCACGGCCTCGACGGTCTCGCCGTCGACCTCGGTGCTCCCGGTGAGGGCGACGGACAGGGCGTCGACCGGGTCGAGCAGGCCCAGGTCCCGTTTGCGGGCCTTGCGCACCAGCGCCGGGTCGACGAGCACCCACTGGTCGCGCAGCCGCACGATGGGGCGGTGCGCCTCGGCGAGGGCGTCCATCTCCGCGTCGGTGAGCGGGTCCCCGCCGAGGGCGAGCTGCCAGCCGAAGCGCAGCAGGTCCTCGCTCTCGAAGAAGCCGGTGCCGTCGGTCGCCGAGCCGGGGGCGGGGCGGACCACTGCCTTGGCGGTCAGGTCCTGGGCCAGGTCGCGCGGCCAGTGCACGGCGACTCCGGCGGCCGCGAGGCGGGTGGCGGCCACGCCCAGCAGGTCGTTCAGCTCGTCCTCGGACAGGGCCAGCACATCGGGGACGTCCTGGTCGGAGAGCCGGTCAAGCGGGGGCCAGACCCGTGCCGCCCGGCGGACGGCGAGGGCGGTGTCCACGCGGGCGCGGGGGCCGAAGGCGCCGTCGGCCTCGCCCGCCCACAGGGCCGCCGCGTCGGCAACGAGGGTGGGGTCGGCGAGGCTGTGCACCTGCACGATCGCCGCGCCCGCGCTGCGGGTGCCGGCGGAGGCACCGGAGGGGTCGGTCTCATCGAAGAGGTCGTAGGCGGACAGGTCGAGGCGCAGGGAGATGCGGACGCCCGCGTCCATGCCGGCGGCGACCTCGGCGGCCCAGTCGCGCGCCTGGGGAAGCCGCTGGGGTGCTCGCGCGGCGAACGGGAGCCCGGCGGCGTAGGGGGCGGCCGGGGTGCGGGGCAGGGTGTCGGCGACGGCGTCGAGGAAGGCGCGCACCAGCGCCTCGGGCTGGGGCAGGCGGACCGGGCCGGGGCCGGGGAGCGGGACGGCGTGTCCCTCGTAGGGCAGGGCGGCGGCCACGGCTCGCAGGTGGGCCACGTCGTCCGGTTCCAGCGGGCCGGCCCGCCAGGCGTCGTGTCCGGTGGGCGTGAGCCCGGGGAGCAGCCGGCCGCGGGCGGTGAGCCGCAGGGCGTGCAGGGCGGCGGCGCCCCAGCAGGCGGTTGCCGGATGGGCGCCGGGATGGTGCCGCGCCCGGACCAGCAGCGGGAGGGCCTCGTCGAGGGGCAGGGAGAGGGCGGGGACGGTGCGGCGCCGCACTCCGGTGCCGTGGGGGCGGACGACGGTCAGCTCCGTGGCCCGTTCCGCTCCTCCGCCTCCGGGGCCGGGCGGCGGGTCGCCCTCGGGGTCGTAGAAGGTGATGCGTCCGTCGCGTGGGAGAGGTGCGGGCTGGAAGACGGCCGGGAGGTGGAGCGGCGCGTCCGGCCCGCCCGAGCCGGTGGACCCGGGCACGGACCGGGGTGTGGTCGCACGCTCGGCCACCGCGGCCGCCGCGGCCCCTTCGGTCATACGCCCTGTCACCTCCCGCCCGTCTGCCCGGTCAGTCGTCTTCGACTCTACGGGCGGGGTCTGACAACCGGCCCCGGCGGCCGGTCGGCGGCGGACGAGCCCGATCGGCCGCGCCGGACTTCACCGCCTCGAGCGGCCGCCGTTCACCGCCGGGGCGGTCGCCCTCGGGGCATGGTCCGTCGCCAGGGCACGGGCCCTGTCAGGGCACGGTCCGCGAGACTACGTACACCCTGGGATAGCCGGGCTTGTTGTGGTTGACCATGACTTCCCGGGTGGGCTTGGGGTTCTTCTGCTTGTGGACCAGGCCGGACCAAATGCCGGGGCCGTCGAAGCGCCAGCCGGTGATCCTGCGGTCGCGTTCGCCGATGGTGACGTCGCCGCGGTTCAGGTCGGCCTCGGTGACGCCCATGCTGGTGAGGAACGCGTCCAGGCCCGCGTCGGTGGTCTCGAACTCGACGTAGAGGCGGCTGGTCTTCCAGTTGTTGGTCTCGTAGTAGGCCACCCACCATGCGGGGTGCGGGATCGGCACCTCGTAGATGCGCCGCTGCACCTTGGAGGGCCAGCCCTCGGCGAGGCCGGTGGAGGCGTACTTGGCCTCCTTGTCCTTGCCGCTGGCGCGGCTCTGGTTCGCGGAGATCACCAGGTAGCCGGCCGGGATGCCGATGAGCAGCACGATGATCAGCAGGGTGAGCGCCCGGCGGCGGATCATGTGCCGGCGGTCCTCGGGCGGCCGGGGCCGCTCGGGGACGCCGCTCTGACGGGGAAGGTCACTGGTCACAGGGCCTCCCGGGTCGTCCTGCGGAACTGTGCGTACTTCTCGTATTTCTCGTACCGCTCGACGCGGCGGCGCTTGGCCCGGCGGAACCGGCGGGCGACCAGGCGGGCCAGGTCTGCCGCTCCGACCATGCCGGCCTCGGGGCCGAGCTGGGCGCGCACGACGCGGGCCTCGGGGCGGTAGCCGCGTCCGGTGAGGTGCCGTTTGAAGGCGTCGCGGGCGGGGCCGATGAGCAGGTCGTCGGCGGAGGAGACGCCGCCGCCGATGACGAAGCAGGACGGGTCGAGGGCGGCGGCGAGGTTGGCGATGCCGACGCCGAGCCACTGGCCGATGTCCTGCAGCAGCTCGATGCACATGGCGTCGCCGTCGCGCGCCAGCTCGGTGATCATCGGGCCGGTGATGTCGGCGATGTTGCCCTTGACGTGCTCGATGATCCCGTAGGCGACGGGCGAGTCGGCGGCGGCCAGCTCGCGGGCCTCGCGCACCAGGGCGTTGCCGGAGCTGTACTGCTCCCAGCAGCCGCGGTTGCCGCAGGGGCAGCGGTGCCCGCCGGGGACGACCTGCATATGGCCGAACTCGCCGGCCACGCCGTACTTGCCGCGCTTGACCTGGCCGTCCTCCAGGATGGCGCCGCCGATGCCGGTGCCGAGGGTGATCATCACCAGGTGGTCCTCGCCGCGGCCCGCGCCGAAGCGCCACTCGGCCCAGGCGGCGGTGTTGGCGTCGTTGTCCACCAGGACGGGCACCGCGAGGCGGCCGGCGATGCGGTCGCGCAGCGGCTCGTTGCGCCAGGAGAGGTGGGGGGCGAACAGCACCCGGTTGCGGTCGGCGTCGACCCAGCCGGCGGCGCCGATGCCGACGGCGTGCACGTCGTGCCGGTCGGAGAGGTCGAGGACCAGTTCGACGATGGTGTCCTCGACGACCTTGGGACTCTTGGACTTGTCCGGGGTCTCGGCGCGGACCTTCTCGAGGATGTTGCCGTCCGCGTCGACCACACCTGCCATGACCTTGGTACCGCCGATGTCGATGCCCACCGTCGGGACGCGGGGTGCCGACAGGTGGGACCGGCGTTCCCGGGTGCCGACGGTTCTGAGGACCGGTGCACGCCGGGAGCCGATGGGGGCGGTGAAGTCGCGGTAGGTGCTCATCGGGTGCGATTCTGCCGTACCGCTCCCCCGGGTGCCGAACGGCCGGGTGCCGGGCGGGCGGGTGCCGGGCGGCCGGGTGCCGGGCGGGCGCGGGTGTCCCGGCGGTTCAGCTCCTGACCAGCAGCTGGAACTCGAAGCTGTAGCGCGACGGGCGGTAGGTGTGTGTGCCGTACTCCACAGCACGGCCGGTGTCGTCGTAGGTGACGCGCTGCATGGTGAGCAGGGGGGCGCCGGGCTCCTCGGTGAGGCGCTCGGCCTCGGCCGGGGTGGCGGCCCGGGCGCCGATGGTCTGGCGGGCGCTGTGCAGGGTGATACCGGCGGCGCGCATCAGGCGGTACAGGCCGGTGGCCTCCAGCTGGGCGGTCTCCAGGTCGAGCAGTCCGGACGGGAGGAAGTTGCACAGGTACGCCATCGGCTCGCCGTGGGCCAGGCGGAGGCGTTCGATGCGGTGGACCTCGCTGTCCTCGGGCACGCCGAGCGCGGCGGCGACCTCGGCGGAGGCCGAGACCATCGTGTTGACCAGCACCTTTGTGGCGGGGCGCTGGCCGGCCGACTCCAGGTCGTCGTAGAGGCTGCTCAGCTCCAGGGGGCGTTTGACCTGGCTGTGCACCACCTGGGTGCCGACCCCCCTGCGGCGGACCAGCAGGCCCTTGTCGACCAGCGACTGGATCGCCTGACGGACCGTCGGGCGGGACAGGCCGAGCCGGGAGGCCAGCTCGATCTCGTTGCCCAGGAGGCTGCCTGGGGTCAGCGTGCCGTGTTCGATCGCGGCCTCCAGCTGCTGGGCCAGCTGGAAGTACAACGGCACGGGGGAGCTGCGGTCGACGCTCAGCTCCAGCTGCACGGTCGGGTCGACATCTGGTTTCGGCACGGCCCGAGCGTAGCTCCGTGAGCTGTTGACGGGAAGTTGTGAAGTCACATTGTCCAGACATACTGATTGACAGGGAGGGGTGCGACCCGCACTTTGTTTCCATGCGCATCGGGGTCATCGGTACAGGCCGCATCGGCACCCTTCACGCCCACACGCTCAGCAGGCACCGCGACGTCGGCTCGCTGATCCTCACGGACGCCGATCCGAAGCGCGCCCAGGCGCTCGCCCACCGGCTCGGCGAGACCGCGGCGCCGGGCGTGGACGAGATCTACACCTGGGGTGTGGACGCAGTAGTGATCACAGCGGCCACCTCGGCCCACGCCGAGCTGATCGGACGCGCGGCGCGCGCCGGTCTGCCGGTGTTCTGCGAGAAGCCCATCGCCCTCGACCTGCCGGGCACCCTGCAGGCGATCGGGGAGGTGGAGACGGCGGGGACCGTGCTGCAGATGGGGTTCCAGCGTCGGTTCGACCGCGGGTACGCGGGCGCACGCGAGGCGGTGCGGTCGGGACGGCTGGGCCGGCTGCACACCGTGCGGGCGATGACCAGTGACCCGGAGCCGCCGCCCGCCGGGTATCTGCCGCAGTCGGGCGGGCTGTTCCGGGACACGCTGATCCATGACTTCGACATCCTGCGCTGGGTGACCGGGCGGGAGGTCACCGAGGTGTACGCCACCGGCTCCGACGCCGGGCCCGCGATGTTCCGGGACGCGGCCGACATCGACACCGGCGCGGCGCTGCTCACCCTCGACGACGGCACGCTGGCCACGGTCACCGCGACCCGGCTGAACGGCGCCGGCTACGACGTGCGCATGGAGCTGGCCGGTGAGCGGGACCAGATCGTCGTCGGGCTGGACGACCGCACCCCGATCGCGTCCACCGAGCCGACCGGGCCGCCGGCCGCGGACAAGCCGTGGACCGGGTTCCTGGAGCGGTTCGGCCCTGCCTACGAGGCGGAGCTGAGCGCCTTCGTCGAGGTGGTGCTGGGCGAGCGGGCCAACCCCTGCGACGGGCGCGAGGCCCTGCAGGCGCTGCGCATCGCCGAGGCGTGCGAGATCTCCCGGCGCGAGCACCGCCCGGTCCGGCTGGCGGAGATCCAGGGCGGGGCACCGGTGCCCTTCGGATGAGGCGCGGCCTCCGGGGTTGTGGGACGCCCGTCGAGGGCCGCCTTCGGGGTTGCGGAACGGCCGTTGGGGGCCGCCTTCGGGGTTGCGGAACGGCCGTTGGGGGCCGCCTTCGGGGTTGCGGAACGGCGGTTGAGGGGCCGCGCCTGCTGGGTTGCGGAACCTTCGTCCGGAGAGGGACGGATGTCAGGGGTGCGGCACGGTCGTCGAGAGCGGCGACCGTGCGTCGGGAACGGCGACCGTGCAGCGGTAGCAGCGGCCGTACCGCGGGCACGGCGACCATGCGGCAGGCACGCCCCTGCTGCCGTAGCAACAGCCGCCGTGTAGCGGGAGCGGCGGCCGGGCAGGCACGCCCCTGCCGCGGTAGCAACGGCCATGCGGCGAAAGCCGCGTGTCTGAGCGGCGGCGGGTCGACGACCCAGTCGCGCACGGTGCGGCGGGGGCGCCGGCCGCCCTCCCGCTGCGACTCCGGATCGAGCGCCGCGACCAGTGCCGACGGCAGCAGCCAGCGCCGCGACGGGAACACCGCGGTGGCCGGGGCCTGTTCGTCTGACTTCACGGTCGGCAAATCTACGCAGGGCGAGGTCGCTGAGCTGCCGCGCGGCCCGGATCGGCGACCAAAGTCGCGGCGACGCAGACTTTCGGCGCACCGGCCGCCGCGGAACGCCTTCTTCCGTAGCTCCGCCTCCCGCCCGGCGGCCGATGTGCACGCGACCGGCACGGGCGAGGCTGGGCGTCATGACCTTCCCCGTTTCTCCCCCCTATCGGCAAGTCGCGGTCGCAAGTCCTTCACCGCGCGCCGCCGCCCGGTCCCCCGCGCCGGGCGGCGGCGCTCGTCACCGGAGCCGCGCGCTCACGCGTTCTCCGGCAGCTCGTAGGTGCCGTACTCCGGGCGGCCGACCCGGTCGTAGGACTGGATGGACACGCCGGTGCTGGTGATGCTGCCGCCGGTGTGCCGGAAGGCGGTCGGCCGGGAGCCCTCCGGGAACAGGCGGCGGCCGGCGCCGAGGACGACCGGGAAGGTCAGCAGATGCAGGGTGTCCACCAGGTCGGCGGCGAACAGGGACTGGGCGAGGGCGCCGCTGCCGTGCACCTGGAGCTCGCCCTCGGTGTGCTCCTTCAGCGCGGTGACCTCCTTGGCGAGGTCACCGGCGATCACGGTGGTGTTGGACCACCCGGGGTCGGTGAGGGTGCTGGAGGCCACGTACTTCGGCAGGGAGTTCAGCTTGCCGGCCACCGGGTCCTCGGGGTCGGTCACCTTCGGCCAGTGGGCGGCGAAGATGTCGTAGGTGCGCCGGCCGAGGAGGAAGGCGCCCACGCGCGAGAAGACGTCGCCCATGAACCGGCCGAAGTCCTCGTCGCCGTACGGGACGCTCCAGCCGCCGTGCTCGAAGCCGTCGCGGGTGTCCTCGTCGGGCCCGCCGGGTGCCTGGTAGACGCCGTCCAGGGTGACGAAGGTGGTGACAACGAGCTTGCCCATGACGGGTGCCTGCCCTTCTCGGTGTGCCTTCCCGGAGTGCTGTCTCCGGGGCGGTCTCTCCGGTGTGGTCTCTCGGTCATCAGCTCAGACCGCGGCGGGGCCCGCAACTCATCGGTGCGGCGGGATTCGATGTCCGTTCGCCGCCGGTGCCGCCGGATCCGGGCCGCTGGGATGGAGGCATGAAGACACGGACGAACGTGACAACGGACCTGACCGGCAAGGCCGCCCTGGTGACCGGCGGCGGCCGCGGCATCGGCGCGGAGTTCGCGGTGGACGGCGGCCACGCGGCCTGAGTCCGAGGCGGGTTGCGGCCGTCACGGGCTCCGGGCCGCGAGTGCGGTCGCGGCCCGGAGCCTGACCGGTGGGCATCGGCTTTCTCAGGGCTCCTGAGCTCCGGTCTCGCCCACGGCGCCGGGTGCGCCCGCCATCACGAGGAACTCGGCGAGGTGCACGGCGCGCACCCGGGAGCGGCGGCGGCGCAGTCCCTGCTGGAGCTGCCGCAGGCAGCCCGGGTTGACGGCGACGATGAAGTCGACGTCCATGTGGTCCAGATCCTCGAGTTTCGGGTCCAGCACGGCACGGCTGTCGGAGGGCCGGAGCAGGGAGTAGGTGCCGGCGGCGCCGCAGCACCGGTCCGCGCCGGGCAGTTCGACGAAGTCCGCGACCTCGGCGATGAGGTCACGGGGCGGACGGCTCACGCCGAGCCCGTTCCGCAGATGGCAGGAGTCCTGGAGGGTGGCCCTGGCCCTGCGCCCGTCGACCGTGACCTGACCGGTGGGCCGGTGGCCGTCCCGGTCGAGGTACTCGCTCAGCTCCCGGACCCGGTCCCGGCCGAGGTGGTGGGCCAGATGGGCGGCGCAGCCGCCGGCCGTGGTCACGATGGTGCCGGGCAGCCGCTCGCCGAGAGCCTCGGCCAGCTCCGCGCCGGTGCGGGAGTCGCCGTTGTGGGCGTGCAGCGCACCGCAACAGCCCTGCCCGGGCGGGACGGTGACCTCGGGGCACAGCTGCTGGACGGCGCGCGAGACCTTCGGGTACAGGCCTCGTTCGACGCAGCCGAGCATCAGGGACGCGGGCTCTTCCGCGGTCTGTGTCTCCGATGGCTTCCCGGCGGGGCTGTCCCCGGCGCGGGCGTGGCGCCGTACCAGGCCCTGGAGCCGCAGCAGCCAGGGGCGTGACACCAGGGCCATCAGGAGGCGGGCGAGCCAGGGCCGGTGGCGGCCACGCCACTGGTGGTCGCGCCACTGCTCCAGCAGCAGCCCGTACTCCACGCCCGCCGGGCAGACGGTCTCGCAGGCACGGCAGCCCAGACAGAAGGACGACTCCTCGGCGAGGGTCGGATCGTCCTCGTCGAGGCGGCCGGTCTCCAGCGCTCGCATCAGGGTGATGCGGCCGCGGGGCGAGGAGGTCTCCTCGCCGGTCAGGGCGTAGGTGGGACAGGCCGGCAGACAGAAACCGCAGGAGATGCACCGGTCCAGCAGGTCCTTGTCGAAGATGCCGCGGCCCTTCTCCGGCCCCGCGCCGTGGTCGTTCTTCTCCGGGCTGGCGCCGTGGTCGTTCTTCTCCGGCCCCGCGCCGTGGTCGTTCTTCTCCGGCCCCGCGCCGTGGTCGTTCTTCTCCGGCCCGGCGCCGTGGTCGTTGGTGGGATCGGTCATGAGCCGAGCTTTCCGGGGTTGAGGATTCCTGCCGGGTCGAAGGCGTTCTTGATGCGGCGCAGCAGTGCGACCTGGTCGGCGCCGAGCCGGTCGGCCAGATACGGCAGCTTGGCGGCGCCCACTCCGTGTTCGCCGGTGATGGTGCCGTCCAGGGCGATGGCGGCGGCGAAGATCTCCGCGAACGCGGCGTGGGCGCGGTCGACGGCCTCGTGGTCGTCGGGGTCGAGCACGCAGGTGGGGTGGAGGTTACCGTCCCCCGCGTGCCCGAAGGTGGCGATCGTCAGATCGTGGCGGGCGGCGATCTCGTCGATGCGGTCGACCATCTCGGCCAGCCGGTGCCGGGGCACGGTGGCGTCCTCGAGGATGGTCACCGAGCCCAGGCGGGAGAGGGCCGGCAGCGAGCAGCGCCGGGCGGCCAGCAGGGCGTCGGCGCGGGCCACGTCCTCGGCGAGGGTGACCTCCAGCGCACCGGCCCGGCCGCACACCTCCTGGATGCGGCCGAGGTTGGTGGCCACGGCCCGGGCATCGCCGTCGTCGCCGAACAGCAGCAGTGCCCCGGCGTCCTGCCGCAGGCCGAGCCCGGCGAACTCCTCGACCGCGGAGATGCACTTGCGGTCCAGGAACTCCAGCGTGGCCGGGACGATGCCGGAGGCGATGACATCCGCCACGGCCCGGGAGGCGTCGGCGAGGGAGGCGAAGTAGGCGACGCCGGTGCCGGTCTCCGCGGGTGCGGGCAGCAGGGCCACGGTGACCTCGGTGATCACCGCCAGGGTGCCCTCGGAGCCGGTCAGCAGCCGGGTCAGGTCGTATCCGGCCACGTCCTTCCACAGCCGCCCGCCGGTGCGGATGATCTCACCGGTGGGCAGCACGGCCTCCAGGCCGAGCACATAGTTGCGGGTGACTCCGTACTTCAGCCCACGCAGACCGCCGGCGCAGGTGGCCACATTGCCCCCGACAGTGGACACGGTGCGGCTTCCGGGGTCCGGCGCGTAGAGCAGCCCGGCCTGGGCCGCGGCGTCGGCGAGCCGGGCCGTGGTCACCCCGGTCTGGACGCGGGCCAGCAGCTCCTCGGAGCTGACCTCCAGGATGCGGTCCAGCCGGGTCAGGGCCAGGACGATGCCGCCGGTCAGCGGCACGGTGCCGGCGCACAGGTTGGAGCCGGCGCCGCGGGGCACGACCGGGACGGCCCGCTCGGTGGCGTACTTGAGGACGGCGGCGACCTCCTCGGTGCTGCCGGGGAGCACCACCGCCTGCGGCAGGGAGTGGAAGAGCGGTGTGGCGTCGCGTGCGTAGGCGGCCAGCGCGCCGTCGTCCACCCGTACGTGGTCCGGCCCCACGATGGCGGCCAGGTCCCGGGCCAGGTCCGTGCGGTCCATCAGCGCACCACCATCCAGTCCAGCACCGGGGTGGACTGCAGGTAGATCAGCAGGCAGATCGCGGCGAGCAGGCCGAGGCCCCAGCCGACCACCCGCCGGAAGAGTTCGCCCTCGCGGCCCTCCAGCCCGACCACGGCGGCGGCGATGGCCAGGCTCTGCGGGGAGATCATCTTGCCCAGCACGCCACCGGTGGTGTTGGCCGCGGCGAGCAGATAGGGGGACATCCCGGTCTTCTGGGCGGCGGTGAGCTGCAGCAGGCCGAACAGGGAGTTGGAGGAGGTGTCGGAGCCGGTGACGGCGACACCCAGCCAGCCGACGATGGGAGAGAGCAGGGCGAACGCCGCGCCGGTCTGGGCCAGGAAGAGGCCGAGGGTGACGGTCTGGCCGGACATGTTCATCACGTAGGCCAGGGCGAGGACCGCCATGACCGTGACCACGGTCCAGCGGAACTGGCGCACGGTGTCGCCGTAGGCCCGCACGCCCCGCATGACGCCGATGCCGTAGAGCGCGGCGGTGATCAGACCGGCCAGCAGCAGGATCGTGCCGCCGGCGTTGAGCAGGTTGAAGGTGAAGGTCGCGGAGGCCAGCGGCTTGCCGGAGCCGTCGGTCACGTCCAGGCCGGGCCAGGCGAACTTCCACCCCGAGTGCGCGTCCAGCCAGGTCTTCACCGGTCCGAAGGTGGCCACCGCGAACAGCACGACCACGGCGAGGTAGGGAGCGAACGCCATCAGGGCGGATCCCTCACCGGTGCGCCTGCGCCGGTCCGCGTCCGTGGAGTTCGCGCCGGTCGAGCCCGCGTTCGTGGAGCCCGCGTCCCCGGAGCCGGAGCCCCCGGAGCCGGAGTCGGAGCCAAAGTCCGTGGCGCCGCCCGTGCCTGCGGAGCCACCGCTGACGGCGGCCGGTGTCTCGGCCCGCGCGGCCAGCGTCTCCTTGGGCTGCCAGACGCGCAGCATCAGCACGACGGCCAGGGCGCCGGCGAAGGCCGCGACGATGTCGGCGATCTCGTACGAGAGGAAGTTGGCGCTGACGAACTGGGCGGCGGCGAAGCCGAATCCGCCGACGAGGGCGACCGGCCAGGTCTGCCGCACACCGCGCCTGCCGTCCACCATGAACACCAGCACCAGCGGCACGAACAGGGCCAGCAGCGGCGTCTGACGACCCACCATCGCGCCCAGGTCCGCGGCGTCCAGCCCGGTGATCTTGGCAAGGGTGGTGATCGGGACGGCGATGGCGCCGAAGGCCACGGGCGCCGTGTTGGCCACCAGCGAGACCGCCGCCGCCTTCATGGGCCGCAGCCCGACCGCCATCAGCATCACCGAGGAGACCGCGACCGGGGTGCCGAAGCCGGCGAGCGCCTCGAGGAGCGCGCCGAAGCAGAAGGCGATGATCACGGCCTGGACGCGCTGGTCGTCCGAGAGCGAGCCGAACGCCCGCCGCAGCACCGCGTCCCAGCCCGTGAGCTCGGTCAGCTTGTAGATCCACAGGGCGTTCAGCACGATCCAGATGATCGGGAACAGACCGAAGGCGGCTCCCTCCCCCGCCGCCAGGGCCGCCTGGCCCACCGGCATCTCGTAGGCGAAGACGGCGACGCCGAGGGCTGCGGCGAGCGCCACCAGTGAGGCCTGCCATGCCTTCCAGCGCAGACCGCCCAGCAGTACGAACAGCGTGACCAGGGGAAGTGCGGCGCACAGCGCGCTCCACCCCAGGGATCCGGCGACAGGGTCGAAAACCTGTTGGTAACCGGTCATGGCAGATCCTTGCCTCTCTCGATGGGCTGCTTGTGGCCCCCGTCACTCCTCAGGGCGGGTTGATTGTTTGACAATGACTCCTGTCTGTCAATGGATCCGGCACGACATGCTCGCGGGTCACAGATGGCGATTCAGAGCCGCGACGTGGGGCGGACTCAGCCGAGCGGCAGGGACGGCGCGGCACACAGCGCACGCCTCCGGGGCGACCCGGCGACCGGGCCGCCGACACGATCGGCAACGGCAATAAAGGGGAGTCGGCCATGGCGAGCTCCTCGCCTCAACGGGCGCCTCTGCACGGCCCCCGTTTCACGCTGTCCGGCGATTGTCAGACAATGACCCCTGTCCATCAACGGGTCTGACCTGACATATGGGAGAATGAGGCCGTCCCTTCACGGAGGTGTTCATGGCCCAGGACGCCGCCCTCAGGCTGTCCACGGTCTCGGTCGTCGAGGCCCTCGCCGCGTCACTGCGCGACCGCGTGCTCGACGGGCAGATCCCGCCCGGCACCACCCTCGCCGAGACCGAGATCGCGAATGAGTACGGTGTCTCCCGCCCTACGGCCCGCAGCGCCATCACCGCCCTGGTGTACGAGGGACTCCTGCACCGCGAGGCCAACAAGGCCGCCTATGTGCCCCGCCTGACCCGTGAGGACGTCGAGGATCTCTTCCTGGTCCGCACTCCGCTGGAGACCGAGGTGGTGCGGGTTCTGCTCGAGCGCGGCACCGTGCCCGTGGGCCCCGCCGAGCGCGCGCTCGAGGACCTCGACCGGCTGGCGGAGGACGCGCCGCACAGCGCCTTCGTCGAACCGGATCTGCGCTTCCACCAGTCCTTGATCGATGCCGTCGGCAGCCCCCGGCTCAGCCGGCTGTACCGGGGCATCAAGGGCGAGATACATCTGTGCATGGTGCAGACCCGGCACACCCTGGGACGCGATCGCATCGTCGCCGAGCACCGCCGGATACTGCAGGCGCTCCAGGCCGGAGACGCCGACGAGGCGATCGCCCGGATGCGCGACCATCTCGACGGCGCCTGCCGCTCCCTGCAGCAGGTGTTCATCACGGTGGGGGCCGAGGAGAAGCGGTAGGCGCGGGCGCCGGGAACCGGCTTCCCCGTGCCCGCGCGCCTGGCCGCGATGCCGCACGGCGACCGCCCGCACCGTGACCTTCTCACGCAACCGGTCAGCGATGCGGGTCGGCCGCCCAACGACCCGGTGAGGGTCAGTCAGTTTTCCAGAACTTCGTCAAAGGTCAGCCGCCCAGCTCCTGGTGACGGGCCGTCAGGCGACCGGCGCCGGTCTCCGTGAGCGAGCCGTGCAGGCGCAGCCGGGAGATGCCGCCGTCGGGGTAGATGTCCAGCCGCGCGTGGGTGCCGGTGACCGGCTCGGGCAGCACGAAACGGTGGTTGGTGTCGGGCTGGAGGCGGGTGCGCGGCAGGGCCCGGACCCACTCGCCGTCCTCGCCGTCCCTGATGGACACCGACGCCCAGCCGGCGCTGTTGCCCTTCAGATAGGCCGTGTCGATCTCGATGGCGCGGATCCGGGACTGCTCGACCAGCCGGTACCGGATCCAGTCGTTGCCCCGGTCGCGGCGCCGGCGCGTCTCCCAGCCGTCGTCCATCTTGCGGGAGCGGCCCGGCTGGATGGTGTTGGTGGCCGGTGAGTAGAAGAGGTTCGAGGCGTCCTCGACCTGGCCGCCGTTCTCCAGGGCGACGACGTCGAAGGTGCCGAGGGCCTGGAGCCAGGCGGGGTCAGGGACGACCTCGCCGTGGACGCGCAGGCGCGCGATGCCGCCGTCGGGGTGCTGCTTGAGGCGCAGGTGGGTGAAGCGCTGCTCGACGGAGACGGCGAAGCCGTTGGCCGCGTGGCCGCCGACCGGGGTGCGCGGGACGAGGGTGGTCCACTTGATGTCGTCGCCGAGGAGTTCCTCGGGTGACGGGGAGCCGGGCACGCAGGTGCCCTCGACGGACACGGCCTGCGGGTAGTTGCCGCGGAAGTGGGCGGTGTCCACGACGATCCCGCGGACCACGCCGGGTGCGCCGAGGCGGATCAGCGCCCAGTCGTGGTCGTCCTCGGCCGGCCAGGGATGGTCCGCGGAGCGGCCGCGCCGGCGGCGGGTCTCCCAGCCGTCCATGATCTTGCCCTTGTGGCCGAAGTGCTCGGGGTCGAACTCGGCGCGCTCGGGCAGCAGAAGGTTCTCCCGCTGGGCGAAGAACTCGTCGTTGGCGGCGATGACACCGGCGCCGAGGCGGCGGTCGGCGAGGTCGGCGTAGTGGGTGAAGGGGAAGTCGGCGGTGCGGTAGTCCGCGTAGGGGTCGCCGCCCTGGTAAGGGCTGGCGTCGCCGGTGAAGGTCTCGATCGCCGTCACGGTGGTGTGTTCCTGCCTTTCGTCTTCTGGGCGTCGTCAGCGGGTGCGGGTGAGCAGCCGGCCCTGCGGTGCGGTGAACTCGCCGTCGGCGACGATGCGCCGGCCGCGCAGCCAGGTGGACCTGACGACGCCGTACAGGGTCCTGCCCGCGTAGGCGGTCACACGGTTGCGGTGCTGGAGGGCGGCCGGGTCGACGGTGAAGGTCTCGTCGGGCGCGAGGACGGCGAAGTCGGCGTCACGGCCCGGGGCGATGGCGCCCTTGCGGTCGTCGAGGCCGACCAGGCGGGCGGTGCGCTCGGACATCCAGCGCACCACGTCCTCGAGGGTGTGGCCGCGCCTGCGGGCCTCGGTCCAGACGGCGGCGAGGCTGAGCTGGAGGCCGGAGATGCCGCCCCAGGCGGTGGCGAAGTCGTCGGTCTTGAGGTCGGCGGTGGACGGGGAGTGGTCGGTGACCACGCAGTCGATGGTGCCGTCGGCCAGCGCCTGCCACAGCAGGTCCTGGTTGGCGGCCTCGCGGATGGGCGGGCAGCACTTGAACTCGCTGGCCCCGTCCGGGACTTCCTCCGCGGTGAGGGTCAGGTAGTGGGGGCAGGTCTCCACGGTGACGCGCACGCCCTCGGCCTTCGCCTCGGCGATCAGCGGCAGCGCGTCACCGGAGGACAGGTGCAGGATGTGCACGCGGGCGCCGAAACGCTTCGCCTGCGCCACCAGGTGGGCTATGGCGGTGTCCTCGGCGTCGCGCGGACGGGAGGCGAGGAAGTCGGCGTACCTGGGTCCGCCCTGCTGCGGGGCGGCGGCGAGGCGGTGCGGGTCCTCGGCGTGCACGATCAGCAGCCCGTCGAAGGCGGCGATCTCGGCGAGGGAGCGGGCGAGCTGCTCCTGGTCGAGGTGCGGGAACTCGTCCACGCCGGACGGCGACAGGAACGCCTTGAAGCCGAAGACACCGGCCTCGTGCAGCGGGCGCAGGTCCGCGAGGTTGCCGGGCAGGGCGCCGCCCCAGAAGCCGACGTCGATGTGCGCCTTGTCGGCGGCGGTCTTCTGCTTGACGCGCAGGTGGTCGACGGTCGTGGTGGGCGGGAGCGAGTTGAGCGGCATGTCGACGATCGTGGTGATGCCGCCGGCCGCCGCGGCTCGGGTGGCGGTCCAGAAGCCCTCCCATTCGGTGCGGCCGGGGTCGTTGACATGCACGTGGGTGTCGACCAGGCCGGGCAGCAGGACGTCGTCGCCGAGGTCCTCCAGGCGGGCGCCGGCCGGCACGGGGGCGTCGTGCGGGCCGACGGCGGTGATCGTGCCGCCGGCGACCGTGACGGTCGCGGGGCGCGTCCCCTCGGGGGTGATGACACGCGTCGAGCGCAGCACCAGTTCGGCGTCGGACACCCGGACCCTCCTGACCTGTTCGCGGTGGCCGCCCGGCGGATTCCCGCCTGGCCCAGCGGATTCCCGCCTGGCCCGGCGGGTTTCCCGCTCGGTGGCCCTCCATCTGACGGTTTTCCACCTGGCGAAATTCAACGTTCTGTTGAAGGAGTCTTCACTCCCGCTCCGGCCCCGTCAAGGGCACACTTCCCCTCCGGAGCCCACCGGCAGCAGCCCTGGACATTTCCACAACACGGAAATAGAATTCCGCCACACAGAACGTAGTGAGGCACAAACGGGCAGTCAACCTGCTGCCGGGTAGGCTTTGGCCCTTCCTGCCAGTCCCGAAAGGAACGCGCCGTGCCGACGTCCAGCGCCAGCACCACCGACTCCGCCCGGACCGCCGCCCCCAGCGGTGGCGTGCAGTCCCTCGAGCGCGCCTTCGATCTGCTCGAACGGATGGCGGACGCGGGCGGGGAGGTCGGTCTGAGCGAACTGTCCGCGAGCAGCGGGCTGCCCCTGCCCACCATTCACCGTCTGATGCGCACCCTGGTGGCCTGCGGCTACGTCCGCCAGCAGCCCAACCGGCGCTACGCGCTGGGGCCGCGGCTGATCCGGCTCGGCGAGTCGGCGTCCCGGCTGCTCGGCACCTGGGCCCGCCCCTACCTCGCCCGCCTGGTCGAGGAGACCGGCGAGACGGCGAACATGGCGCTCCTCGACGGGGACGAGGTCGTGTACGTGGCGCAGGTGCCGTCGAAGCACTCGATGCGGATGTTCACCGAGGTCGGCCGGCGCGTGCTGCCGCACTCCACCGGCGTCGGCAAGGCGCTGCTGGCCACCTTCCCGCCGGAGGAGGTACGGGCCCTGCTCGCCCGCACCGGCATGCCGGCGGCGACGGACAGGACCATCACCACACCGGAGGGCTTCCTCACGGCCCTGGAGGAGGTACGGCGCCGGGGCTACGCGATCGACGACAACGAGCAGGAGATCGGCGTCCGCTGCCTGGCCGTCCCGGTCCCCGACTCCCCCACGCCCGCGGCCATCTCCATCTCCGGTCCGGCGGGCCGCGTCACCGAGTCGGCCACGGACAAGATCGTCCCGGTCCTGCAGCAGGTGGCCACGGAACTCTCCGAGGTCCTCACGAGCTCGGGCGGCACACAGGCTTCCTGAAACACACAGGCTTCCTGAAACGGGAGAGCGGTCACCCCGCGTAGGCGACGGTCACCCCGCTTCACCCGCCCGAAAGGGCTCGTACAGGTGTGCGTCAATTGCGGGATGACGGGCTGAAGAGTTCCACCGCCTCGCGGACCTCGCGGAGGGCGCCCCGCAGGGCGCTCACGGAGCCGATCGCGGCGGCGATGAGAAGTAAGGAACGGCGCAGGCGGGGCACGTCGGGGGTGCCGCTCAGCGCCATGGCGTCCAGGGCGGCCAGTTCCTCCTCCGCGATGCCCCGGTCGGGGAACTCCGCCGGATGGGCGGCGAGTTGGCGGCACAGCCGGGACACGGCCGTGCGCAGCTCCGTCACCCGCGGATCCTCGTGACCGCCGGCCACGCGTCTCTGCTCCACGCTCCGCAACACAGTCCTCCCCCAGGCACGTCGTTGTGCGCTTGCCGCCCCCGGCACTCCGTCACCCCGCCGGTTTCGGTGCGCGTCAGTAAACGCCACCCAGTGCCCCGCGCGCCAGCCCGCTGCGTCATCGAGTTGCTCCGCAGCGTGACATCGGGGTCCGGGCGAGCGTGGGGTAGGGAGGGGGCATGACGACACAAGGGACGGATGGTGGACGCGCCCCGGTCGCGGGGCTGCTGCTCGCGGCCGGCGGCGGGCGCCGCCTCGGCGGGAGACCCAAGGCGCTGCTCACCCACCGCGGGCGGCCGCTGGTGGAGCACGCGGTGCGGGTGCTGCGCGAGGGCGGCTGTGCGCGCGTACATGTGGTGCTGGGTGCGCGGGCGGAGGAGGTGCGGGAGCGCGCCGCGCTGACCGGCTGTGTGCTCGTGGACAACCCCGGCTGGGAGCAGGGCATGGGCACCTCCCTGCGGGCGGGGCTGGAGTCGCTGGCCGGGACCGGTGTCCGGGCAGCGCTGGTCGCGCTGGTCGATCAGCCCGGCATCGGCGAGCGGGCGGTCGCCCGGGTGCTCGCCGCGTACGAGACACCGGATTCGCTGGCCTCCGCCACCTACCGGGGGGTCCGCGGGCATCCCGTGCTGCTCGGCGCCGCGCACTGGGCCGGTATCGCCGCGACTGCGGCCGGCGACCGGGGGGCACGCGCCTATCTGAAGGAGCACGAGGAGCGGATCGCGCTCGTCGAGTGCGGGGACGTGGCCGATCCCCACGACATCGACACCGAGGCCGACCTGGCGCACCTTGAGTGAACCGGCCCGCCCCATCCTGAGCGAGTCGCACCCCGGGTGAGCGGCGTGGCACTCAGCGCCACCTTCGCTCGACCCGGAGAATCTCGACATCAACAAACCATTGAACTTCCACTATGAGGAAACTACTATCCACTGCTCAGAAGGGCCCGGCCCGTCTCCGGGCGTTCCCAGCGGTACCCGGGTCGACTGGCACCCGGTGCCACGCCCTGCACGCGTAAGGAAGTGACAGCTGATGTCCGCACCAGCGCCGTCCCCGCTGGCCATCGTCGACGCCGAGCCCCTGCCCCGGCAGGAGGAGGTCCTCACCGAGCCGGCCCTCGCCTTCGTGGCCGAGCTGCACCGGCGCTTCACGCCCCGGCGTGACGAGCTCCTCGCCCGCCGCGCGGAACGCCGCGCCGAGATCGCCCGCACCTCCACCCTCGACTTCCTCCCGGAGACCGCCGCCATCCGTGCGGACGACTCCTGGAAGGTGGCCCCGGCTCCCCCGGCCCTGGAGGACCGCCGCGTCGAGATCACCGGCCCCACCGACCGCAAGATGACCATCAACGCCCTCAATTCGGGCGCCCGGGTGTGGCTCGCCGACTTCGAGGACGCCTCCGCCCCCACCTGGGAGAACGTGGTCCTCGGCCAGCTCAGCCTGATCGACGCCTTCACCCGGAACATCGACTTCACGGACGAGCGCACCGGCAGGACCTACGCCCTGCGCCCGAACGAGGAGCTGGCCACGGTCGTGGTGCGCCCGCGCGGCTGGCATCTGAATGAGCGTCACCTCGTCGACGCCGACGGCACCCCGGTCCCGGGCGCCTTCGTCGACTTCGGCCTGTACTTCTTCCACAACGCCCAGCGACTGCTCGACCTCGGCAAGGGCCCGTACTTCTACCTGCCGAAGACGGAGTCCCACCTCGAGGCCCGCCTGTGGAACGACGTCTTCGTCTTCGCGCAGGACTACCTTGGCATCCCGCAGGGCACCGTCCGCGCCACCGTGCTCATCGAGACGATCACGGCCGCGTACGAGATGGAGGAGATCCTCTACGAGCTGCGCGACCACGCCTCCGGGCTGAACGCCGGCCGCTGGGACTACCTGTTCTCCATCGTCAAGAACTTCCGTGACTGCGGGCCGAAGTTCGTGCTGCCGGACCGCAACGCGGTGACCATGACCGCCCCGTTCATGCGCGCCTACACCGAACTGCTGGTCCGCACCTGCCACAAGCGGGGCGCGCACGCCATCGGCGGCATGGCGGCCTTCATCCCCTCCCGGCGCGACCCGGAGGTCAACAAGGTCGCCTTCGAGAAGGTCCGCGCCGACAAGGACCGCGAGGCCAACGACGGCTTCGACGGCTCCTGGGTCGCCCACCCCGACCTGGTGCCGATCGCCATGGAGTCCTTCGACAAGGTCCTCGGAGACAGGCCCCACCAGAAGGACCGGCTGCGCGAGGACGTCCACGTCACGGCCGAGGATCTCATCGCCATCGACTCCCTGGACGCCAGGCCGACGTACAACGGCCTGGTCAACGCCGTCCAGGTGGGCATCCGCTACATCGAGGCGTGGCTGCGCGGCCACGGCGCGGTCGCCATCTTCAACCTGATGGAGGACGCGGCCACCGCGGAGATCTCCCGCTCGCAGATCTGGCAGTGGATCAACGCGGGTGTCGTCCTCGACAACGGCGAGAAGGTCACCGCCGACCTGGCCCGCAAGGTCGCCGCCGAGGAGCTGGCGAACATCCGCGCGGAGATCGGCGAGGAGGCGTTCGCCGCGGGCAACTGGCAGCAGGCGCACGACCTGCTGCTGAAGGTCGCCCTCGACGAGGACTACGCCGACTTCCTCACCCTGCCGGCGTACGAGCAGCTCAAGGGCTGACGGCGGCTCGAGGGCCGGCGCGGCCGTTCGGGCGGTTCACTTCTCCGAGTGGCCCAGGGGTTTCCCCGGGGCCACTCGGTCGCGTACGGCCCGCTTCACCGCCGTGGGCTCCGGGAAGCCCTGCTCCCGCCGGTCCCACACCACCTCGTCCCCGACCCGGACCACGAACACGCCGCCGGTGCCGGGCCTGAGCGCCAGCTCGGTCAGCTCCTGCTCGAAGGTGGTCAGCAGCTCCTGCGCCAGCCAGGCCGCCCGGGGCAGCCGGCGGCACCGGGTGCAGTACTCGATCTCCACGCGCCGGTCGCCGGTCGTCATCGCAGGTGCACCGTCCCGTCCTGTTCCACCGCCGGCCGGCCGTGCAGGTCGGGCACCTGCTTCAGCCAGTCCGGGCGGCCCTGTTGTGTCCGTGCCGCGCGGAGGGCGTTCTCCGCGGCGATCTCCTCGGCCGAGGGGAAGTCGGTCGGCAGCCACGCGGCGGAGGCCCGCGCCCGCGCGTGCAGGTGGCTCACATACGCCTCGCGGGCCGCGTCGGGCGTGGCGAACCCGGGCTCGTCGGCCAGCCAGGCATCCGGCACCTCGGCCGCGATGGACCGCAGCAGCTCCTCGGTCACCCTGGGCGCGAGTTCCGCGTCGGCGGCCCGCACATCGGGCCCGTAGCGGCCGAGCGCGTGATGCCGGAAGTCGTACGCCTTCGCGGGGTCGCTGCCGTCCCAGCGGTGGTGGAAGACGAGCGCCGCGCCGTGGTCGATCAGCCACAGCCGGGGCGGGGCCACGCCCAGCGTCGGCCACAGCACCAGGTTGGAGCTGTGCACGGTGCGGTCGACGTTCACGGTCAGCGCGTCGAGCCAGACGATCCGCCCGGCCTCCACCGGGTCGACCGTGAACTCCTCGGCCACCTCGGGGGTGAAGTCGCGCGCCCCCGGCAGAAGGTCCATGCCGAGATTGACCCCGGCGCTGGAGGCGTGCAGCTCCCGCACCTCCTGGTGCGGCTCGTCCCCGGCGATCGACGGGTCGAAGTGCACCAGCACCAGCTCCGGGAACCGCAGCCCGAGCGCCCGCGCCAGCTCCCCCACGATCACCTCGGCGACCAGCGCCTTGCGCCCCTGCGCGGAGCCGGTGAACTTCACGACGTAGGTGCCCAGGTCATCGGTCTCGACCACACCGGGCACGCTGCCGCCGGTGTGCAGGGGCTCGACATAGCGGGTCGCGGTGACCTCGGTCAGCATCTCCCAGACTCCCGGCGTTCGGCACGAAGAGTGCATGGTAACCGAGGGCCGTAACCGAGGGTCACCTTCGACCAGCGCCTCTACCGCCGTGACCGCGTCCGCCCGCGTGCCGCCTCCGTGCCCTGATGCAGTCCCGCAGGTGGTGCCACAACCTGAAGAAGGACCGGCCTCCGGTGCCGGCGAAGGAGTGGAACGTGGCCGAGAAGAAGGACAAGGACGACCTCAGCAGGGGCGAGAAGGTCTCGTGGAGCAGTCACGGGCAGGACGTGCCGGGCAGGGTCAAGAAGAAGATCACGGAGCGGACCGTCCACCGGCACCTCGCCCAGCGGCCGGGCGGCGATGTCACCGGCACGACCTGCGTCACTCGCTCATGAACTGGGGCCACGATCCCCTGAAGCAGGCGCGCCCGGGGCAGGCGCGCGCAGCGGGTTGGGCAGGGGGCGGTAGCGGGCGGCGGCGCCGTCCGCGGCGGTCCAGCGCAGCAGGAGGTTCGTCTTGCCTGGGAGGGTGGGCGCGGTGAGCAGGGCGGCGGCCTCGGGCAGGTCGTGGCGGGCGACCTCATGACGTACCGCGGGCCAGGGGTCGAATCCGGGGTGGAGGTCGGCGAGGGCGGCGGCCACCTCGGCGAGGTGATTGACGATCAGGCAGTACACCAGCCGTTCCCAGCCGGCCTCCCGGGAGACCTCGGGCGGGCCCGGTGTCCCCGCAGCCCCTCGCACGAGTTTCACGCCCTCGGCGTCCCGGAACAGGGCCTGTACGGGGGTGCCGCTGCCGTCCACGGCGATCAGGGTGTTCTGCAGATGCGCCTCCAGGACCACTCCGTGCCGTGCGAAGACGGCCAGCACGGGCGGCACCACCTGGGTCAGATACGCCTGCCACCAGGCGTCCGGGCCGGGAGTGTCCGCGGGGAGCGGGCTGCCGTCGAAGCCCTCGACCAGCGCGGCGGCGAGATACGGCGTGGCGCCGGGCAGCAGATGGGCGCGCAGCCCGTCCCGGACGACGACGGCCAGTTGCTCGTAGGCGAAATCGGCGGTGCGGTGGCCGCGGTCGCTGAGCCAGGCCGCCGTGCCGGCGCCCGGTACGGCGGGCCCGGCACAGCGGGCGAAGGCGGCGCGTACCGCGTCGTCGGTGGCGCGCAGCCGGGTCAGGTCGTGCCGCCACAGCCGCCGGATGTCGTTGGTGATGCGCACATCGAGGCTGAACTTGCAGAAGAGGTCCAGCTCCGGCGCGTACACGGTGCGGATCGCGGCGGTCGGCCAGACCGGGAACGGGGTGGTGCCGAGCCGGAGGAGCCGGCCGTCGGCGAAGGCCGGGGCGAGATCGCGGGCCGCCAGCTCCAGCTGCCAGGGGTGGGCGGGCAGCAGCCGGTAGCCGGGCGGGGCAGTGCCGAGGAGGTCCAGCGCGGCGGTGTCGCCGTCCTCGACGACGGCGTCCTCGCGCAGGGCGAGCAGCGTCAGCGGGAACCGGGCGTGCGCCTCGGGCGCGTACGGCAGCCAGCTGGCCGCGGGGCCGCCGCCGCGGGCCTTGGGTGCCGGGTGGTGGGTGTGGCCGGTGACCAGGCTCTGCTCGGAGCGGAGGTAGGGATCGTCGGGCGGGGTGGCGGCGGCGCGGGCGGCGAGCAGCGCGGCCACCGCGTCCCGGCTGTCGATCATCTCGCCGGGCAGCTCGTGGTTGGACACACCGGTGTGGCGGCGCAGCTCCTCGGCGGCGAGCTTCACCAGTTCGACGTGGCCGATGCGCTGCCAGGCGCCGTCGGTGAACACCTCGGGTCCGGTGGGGCGCCGCCTGCCCCGGACCCGAAGCAGGCGCCCGGTGCCGGGCAGCCGGTAGGTGCGGCGGTCGCCGGTGCCGTCCCCGGGGAGCGGCTCGGCCACCTCCCGCAGCAGGCTGTTCAGCAGGGGCACGGCCGCGTAGGCGTCGGCGCGCCCGGCCTGATCGGCGCGCAACCCCGAGTCGTCGTCTGCGTGCGGGGGCATGCGGTCAACGCGTTCCACTGGTTCCCTACGGTCTGTCCGGGCGGAGACGATCAGTATGTCTGCCGCGCACCTCCCCTTCGTCCCGTCCGTCCACCCTGCGTACCCCGAGGAGTCCGCCCGTGCACCGTCCCTCCGCCGCCGAGACCGCGGTGGCCGACGAGCTGGCCGCCGTACGGCCCGCCCTGCTGCCCCGGTACGAGCGGGAGCTGCCCGGGGCCCGTGCGGCCGTGCTGACCCGGCTGTGGCGGGGCCTCGCGCATGAGCCGCTGCCGTGGATCGACCGCCGGGAACGCGGCGGTGACGGGCTCACCCTGCACCTGACGGACGGGCGCCGGCTGCACGGCCCGTGCGCGGATCCCTACGCGACGGACGCGTATGCCGCGGTCGTACGGCTCGGGGAGACGGACTACGACGATCCGGCGCGGCTGATGACCGATCTCGCCGTACCCCGGTCGGCGGCCTTCGCGGCCGAACTCGCCCACAGCGTCGCCTCGTTGGCCCTCTCACGGGCCGGCGACGATCACCCGGACGAGTGGCCGGACACCGACTGGGAGTGGGAGCAGCGGGTGACCGACGGGCACCCGTTCCACCCCAACTGCCGCTCCCGGCCCGGCTTCTCGGTGGCCGAGCAGCTGGCCTACGCGCCCGAGCACGGGCCGGTGGTCGGCCTGGGCCTGCTCCCGGTGCCGGCCGGGGAATGCGTGGTCAGCGGCAACTGGCCCGGCTGGCTGCGGGACGGTGAGCGGCTGCTGATCCCGGTCCATCCCTGGCAGGAGGAGCACGTGCTCAAGCGCGGCTGCGAGACGCGGCTGGGGGCGCATCCGCTGATGGCGCTGCGCACCCTCGCGCTGCCCGGCGGCGGCCCGCACGTCAAGACGGCGCTGAGCGCCCGGCTGACGTCCTCGGTGCGGGACATCTCGCTCGGCTCGATCATCGCCTCCGCGGAGCTGTCGCGGTTCGGGGAGGCGTTGGCGGAGCACACCGGCGGTCTGCTGCACATCACCCGCACGCTGGGCGCGGCCGCGGCGGGCTCCCCCGACCTCGCCGCGGTGCTGCGCGAGTCACCGCAGCAGTACGCGGGGACGGGTGAACGGGTCCTCCCGGTGGCCGTCCTGGCGACGACCGGGCTGCCCGGCTCCCCCGCCTGGTCGGCGCGTTTCACCCGGCTGGCGCTCACCGTCGGTCTGCGGCTGCTGGAGCTGGGCGTGGCCCTCGAGGCACACGGCCAGAACCTCCTCGTCGTGCTGTCCGGCGAGAGCGAGCCGCTGAGGCTGGTCTACCGGGACCTGGCCGACCTGCGAGTGAGCCCAGCACGGCTGACCCTCCACGGCATCCCCGTCCCCGATCTGCCCGCCCGCATGCTCACGGACGACGAACGGGTACTGCGCCGCAAGCTGTTCGGGTCTCTGGTGGCGGGGTCGCTCGCCGGCACCACCGGCTCGGCACGGCGCCTCGGGGCCGCGCTGCGGGCGGCCGTGACCGACGACCTGCCCCGCACGGCGGACCTGCCGGCGCTGCTCGACGAACCGATCTCGGCGAAGGCACTCACCCTGATGCGCCTGTCACCCCGCGCCCCCGGCGACCTGTGGACCGAACTGCCCAACCCCCTTCACACCGATGCGGCGTGAGCCGGGGCTTGGAGAAGCCCCGGCGGCAGATAGGGGGAACGCACCCGCAGGTCCCATCCGTGCACCCGCACCGCGAGGGCGGCCAGGGCCACGGTCCGGTACGGCAGCAGGCTGCGCGGGGCGGCCTCGGCTGACACGCTCTGCCGGTACTGGTCCAGACGCTCGGCCAGGGCCCGCTCGCTCGCCGGCGGTGGAGGCGTGCTCCACCGTGGGCTCGAAGACGTGGTCCTCGCTGCTGAGGCTCTTCCCGATCAGCGGGAAACGGATCTCCTGGTCCCCGGCGGGGAAACTGCCGGGTCCAGATAGCCGAGGGCGCACTCCGCCGCGGTGCGTGCGACGATGACGGCCCGTTCGGTGCGCAGCCGGGGGTCGGACAGCGTGCGGGCGGCCAGGTGATCCAGGAGGTCGTCGCGCAGGGCGCGCAACTCGGCGTCGGAGTAGCAGTCGTACTCCATCCGGTGCCAGCGGCCGAAGGCCCGCCCCTCGATGTCGGTCAGCGCGCGCTCCACGGCCGCCGCGCCGACCTCGTGCCGGGCCCCATTCATGATCGTCATGCCGGTCATCCTGCCAGCGGCCGCCGGCAGTCCGCTCAGGTCTCCGGCGTCGCCCCGGCGGTGCCTTCTGCCGCGTTCTCCCGCAGCCGCTTGGCGAGGGTGCCCTCGCCGGTCACCTCGACCCGGCCGGTGCCGACCGCTTCGCCGAGCGGGAGTTCGCCGCGGCTGATCGCGGTGCAGGTCGCGGTGTCGAGCACCAGCACGGCGTCGGGCTCGGCGGGCGCCGGACCGTCGCCGTAGACGGGACCGCCCTCGGCACCGACATGGACATGGAACTGCCCTTCCTCCAGCCGCACTTCGAGCAGCCCCTCGCCCTCCAGCGAGCGCAGCAGCGGCAGGGCGAACCAGTGCGCCCGCAAGGCGTCGGTGGGCCGCCGCTCCCCCAGCGCGTCCTGCCCCCAGGCCCCGAGCGCCTGCAGCACGGGCAGCAACTCCCGGCCTCGCGCGGTCAGTTCGTAGACGTAGGCGGCACCGGGCGGGGGCAGCCGCCGGCGGGTGGACAGCCCGTCGCGCTCCATGTCCCTCAGCCGGGAGGCGAGGACGTCGGTGCTGACACCGGGGAGGTCCGCGTGCAGGTCGGTGTAGCGCCGCGGGCCGGCCAGCAGCTCCCGGACGATCAGCAGGGTCCAGCGGTCGCCCACGGCGTCGAGGGCACGGGCGACGGAGCAGTACTGGTCGTAGCTACGGCGAGCGCGAGGTGACATGCGGCGCAGTCTAGACAAGTTGTTGGACTTTCCAAGCGCCTACTTGGTAAAACCAAGCAACACCAGTGACCTGAGAGGTGGCGGCGCATGGAGTTCCGGCAGTCGAGCAAGCTCAACGAGGTCTGTTACGAGATCCGCGGCCCGGTGATCGAGCAGGCCGACGCGCTGGAGGAGGCGGGGCACCATGTGCTGCGGCTGAACACCGGCAATCCGGCACTGTTCGGCTTCGAGGCGCCGGAGGAGATCGTCCAGGACATGATCCGGATGCTGCCGCAGGCGCACGGCTACACCGACTCCCGCGGCATCCTCTCCGCCCGCAGGGCCGTCGCCCAGCGCTACCAGACCCTGGGCCTGGAGGTCGGCGTCGACGACGTCTACCTCGGCAACGGCGTGTCGGAGCTGGTCTCGATGGCCGTGCAGGCGCTGCTGGAGGTCGGCGACGAAGTCCTCATCCCGGCCCCCGACTTCCCGCTCTGGACGGCGGTGACCACCCTGGCGGGCGGCAAGGCCGTGCACTACCTGTGCGACGAGCAGTCCGACTGGTACCCGGACCTCGCCGACATGGAGTCGAAGATCACCGACCGCACCAAGGCGGTCGTCATCATCAACCCCAACAACCCCACGGGCGCGGTCTACCCGAAGGAGATCGTCGAGGGCATCCTCGACCTCGCCCGCCGCCACGGCCTGATGGTCTTCGCCGACGAGATCTACGACCAGATCCTCTACGACGACGCCGTCCACCACCCGGCCGCCGCCCTCGCCCCCGACCTGGTGGTTCTCACCTTCTGCGGCCTGTCGAAGACCTACCGGGTGGCCGGCTTCCGCTCGGGCTGGCTGGTCGTCACCGGCCCGAAACAGCACGCCAAGGACTACCTGGAGGGCCTGACCATGCTGGCCTCCATGCGCCTGTGCGCCAACACGCCCGCCCAGTACGCCATCCAGGCGGCCCTCGGGGGCCGTCAGTCCATCCGCGAGCTGACCGCCCCGGGCGGCAGGCTGCGCGAACAGCGGGACGTGGCCTGGCAGAAGCTGAACGAGATCCCGGGCGTGACCTGCGTCAAGCCCAAGGGCGCCCTGTACGCGTTCCCCCGTCTGGACCCCAAGGTCCACAAGATCCACGACGACGAGAAGTTCGTCCTGGACCTGCTGCTGCGGGAGAAGATCCAGGTGGTCCAGGGCACCGGCTTCAACTGGCCGACCCCCGACCACTTCCGCATCCTGACCCTCCCGTACGCGGAGGACCTGGAGGCGGCGATCGGCCGCATCGGCCGGTTCCTGAGCGGGTACCGGCAGTAGGGCCCGGCCCGGGGTCTGGGGTCTGGGGTCCGGGGTCCGGGGTCCGGGGTCCGGGGAACCAGCGGCTGGGCGCCGGCGTCCCGACGCTTCATGAGACACGAGAACCAGGCGGCGAACGGCTGCGTGACCGTCCTCTGGGCCGCGGTCGGCGCCGCCACCACCTCGCTCGCCTGGGCACCGGAGGCACGCGTCAACGTCCACGGCGGCTTCGAGGGGATACACCGCGACCTGAGCGTCCTCTACATCGGCCTCCCGCTCATCGCCCTGGGGGGCGCCCTGCTCCCCCTCACCGTCTGGCTCATCACCCTCCGCACCCTCAACCGCCCCTGGCTCTCAGCCGTCCTCACCGCAGGCGCCCTGCTCCTCCTGATGACCGACCCGGGCGGCAACTGCATCCGAGTCGGCCAGCCGATGAGCGATGACCTGCACCACCGGCCCGCGCCGAAGGACCTTCTCCCGGCCCCTTCACTACGCCTCACTCTTCGCAGACTCCAGGGAGGACCCGGCGGCCGCCGCAAAGGTCCTCGACCAGGCACTGCACAGGGAGGACGAGCGGCCCACGCCTGAGCAACTGCTGCGCCTCCTGGTGCTGCGCGCGGATGTGGCCAGGCGCCTCGGCGACGAAGAGACCGCGACGTCGACACTCACCAAGGCCGCCGCGACCCAGCTCACCACCGAGGAACGGGACTCGGTCCACGACGACCTTGTGCGCCTTGCAGAGCTGCGGGGCCAAGGGGCAATCAGCAGTCGGTGCGAAGCCGTGAACCAGCCGGATCGGTGATGGTCCGTCAGCGACGACTGGGCGACGCAGCCGTGAAAAACCTCTCCCCGACTGCTTCCTGACACTCCGTTGCCCCCCGACACACCCCGGCTCGCCCTCCCGACCACGGCTGCCGACGCGCGTTCAGGGTGCTCCAGACGCGCGATTCCATTTTCATCCGATGAAGCTTTCGCACGCTCAAATCACAAGCTTCCAGGCCATCCACTCTTACAGTGGACCAGACCACCAGAGAAGGTTGTAAGCCCTTTACACACGGAGAATCTACGTGCGTAACTGATGACGCGCGCACGTCAAGAAACGTCGACGTCACCTCCAGTTCCGTCCCCCCACCCGTATCCGGAGGCAGACATGTTCGCGTTCCGTTCCCTGCTCAGGCGTCCCGCCAGACGCACGGCCACCGCGGCCGGAGTCCTCGGCGCGGCCCTCACCCTCCTGGCCGGCACGGCCGGCAGCTCCGTCGCGGCACCGCCGCCCGACCCGGACCGCGTCCGGGTCACCCCCGGCCAGGCCTACATGGGCGTCGGCATCAAGGTGCACCAGGACGTCCCGGCCGCCCAGGACTCCCTCGGCGCCCTCGCCCCCACCGACGGCGTCCAGGGCATCGACGTCTCGCACTGGCAGGGCGCCATCAACTGGACCTCCGTGCGCAACGCCGGCATCCAGTTCGCCTGGATCAAGGCGACCGAGGGCACCAGCTACAAGGACAGCCGGTTCAACACCAACTATCCGGCCGCGCACGCCGCCGGAGTCATCCGCGGCGCCTACCACTTCGCCCGGCCCGACGTCTCCAGCGGCGCCGTCCAGGCGAACTACTTCGCGTCCAACGGCGGCGCGTGGTCGCGCGACAACCTCACCCTCCCAGGTGTCCTGGACATCGAGCACAACCCGTACGGGGCGATGTGCTACGGCCTGTCCACCACCCAGATGCGCAACTGGATCAACGACTTCTACACCACCTACAAGGCACGGACCACCCGTGACGTGGTGATCTACACGACCGCGAGCTGGTGGAACACCTGCACCGGCAACTGGACCGGCATGTCCGCCAAGAGCCCGCTGTGGGTGGCGCACTGGACCTCGGCCTCCTCGCCGACCCTCCCCGTCGGCTTCCCGACCTGGACCGTGTGGCAGTACACCAGCACCGGCTCGGTCTCCGGAGTGTCCGGGAACGTCGACCGCAACAAGTTCAACGGCTCGCGCGACCGGCTGCTGGCGCTGGCCAACAACACATAGGCCGGCCCCTCGCACCAGCCGCTTGCCGCAGGACGGCACCCGCCCGCCCCGCCTCTCCTCACTCCCCTCCCCCCACTTCCCGAGGAGTGTTCGTGACACCAGCGACCCCACCGAATCAGGCCGCCCCAGCAAACACGGACAGCCCCGGCGGCCCGTTCAAGCCGACCGGCTTCCGCCGCCGCAGGCTGCTGCGCGCCGGTGCGGCCTCAGTCGCCGGTCTGGCCGCCGCCCTGCTGCCGGGCACGGCCCGCGCGCAGGGCACCGGGGCGGGCGCGGGTGCCGTCCAGCCGGACATCGACAGCACCCGCACCTGGGGCGCCCGCGCCCCGCAGGGCACCATCACACTGCTGCGCTACCGGCCGAGCGGCATCGTCGTCCACCACACGGCGAGCACCAACTCCACCGACTTCTCCCGCGCCCAGGCGCACGCCCACGCCCGCTGGGTGCAGGATCTGCACCTGGACAAGAACGGCTGGGCCGACACCGGCTACCACTTCCTGGTCAGCCGGGGCGGCTGGATCACCGAGGGGCGGCACGGCAGCCTCTCGGCCCTGACCGGCGGAAGCAGCTTCGTGCTCGGTGCGCACACCTCCGGTCAGAACGACCGCACCATCGGCATCGCCAACGAGGGCTCCTACCATGCGGGCGCACTGCCGCCCGACGCCCAGTGGGACGTGCTGGTGACCCTGTGCGCGTACGTCTGCTCCCAGTACGGGATCGCCCCCGCGCAGATCACCGGCCACAAGGACCACGGCACCACCCTCTGCCCGGGCGTGTACCACGACATGCTGCCCCGGCTGCGCGAGGAGGTGGCCGCAGCCCGGTAGTCAGCGCCCGACGTCACGTACCGCACCACAGCAGCACAGCACCGCAGCAGGACAGCAGCACACGATTCGCGGGAGCGGCCCGGCGCCGATGAGTGCCAGGCCGCTCCCTGCGTACGAGACCTGGGCCGGTCCGGCGCGTACGAGATCTGGCTCAACCCGTGCTTTCTCAACCCGTGCTTCGCCTCGCCCTTCCGGGACGCCGGCTACGACGTCTCCGGCTGCTCCACCGTCGCCCCCCGCTACGGCACCGACGACGACCTGGCCCGCCTCGTGGACAGCGCCCGGCGCCGGGGCATCCGCGTACTGCTCGACCTGGTGGCCGGTCACACCTCCGACCAGCACCCGTGGTTCACGGCGTCCGCGAACGACCCCTCGGACCACCGCTACATCTGGGCGGACACCGGTACCCGCCCCGGTGACGGCTTCGAGCCCTCCCCCGGCACCCGGCCCGGCTGGTACCTGCCGAACTTCTTCCTCAGCCGGCCCGCCCTCAACTCCGGCTACGTCCGCCCCACCCGGACGAGCCCTGGCGGCAGCCCGTCGACGCCGAAGGGCCGCGCGCCAACCGCAGGGCTCTGCGCGAGATCATGGAGCACTGGCTGGACCTTGGCCTCGCCGGCTTCCGCGTCGACATGGCCGCCTCCCTGGTCAAGGAACCCGCGTCCTCAAGGGCGGCTCCCACCGGACAGCTCCAGCGGGAACACGGGCTTCAGGGTGGTGCGGCGTCCGCAGGCAGGATGAGCACGCGCCCTACGGCAGCAACGGCGCGACGACCCGCTTCAGCTCCTTCTCGCCGATCGCCCCGATCCGTGCCGCCGCGATCCGGCCTTCCGGGTCGACGACGATCGTGAACGGATACGCGGTGAGATTCACCATGTCCTTCGGCAGGCGCAGCAGCTGACGCCCCTTCGGGTCGTGCAGGCTCGGATACGCGAGCTTCGCCTCCTTCTCGAAGGCGCGGGCGTCGGCGAGCGAGGTGTCGGCGTTCACCCCCACGACCCGCAGGCCCTTGCCGTACAACTCCTTGTGCACCCGCGAGAGACCGGGGGCCTCCACACGGCACGGCCCGCACCAGGACGCCCAGGCGTTGACCACGACGACCTTGCCGCGCAGCCCTTCGATGCTCACCCGGCCGCCGTCCACGGTCTCCCCCGACAGCTCCGGCATCGCGACCCGCTTCGCGGGCGCGTACTGCTTCAGCGGGGAGACCGCGGGTGCGTCCGCCTCGGGCGCGGGAGCGGGTGCCGAGCAGGCCGCCAGCCCAGCGAGCAGAAGGGCGACGGTGGTTGCGGCTCGCATGCTCTTCATGCAGGTCAGCATCGCATCCCTGGCAGCGCGTCACGCCCCGGGGAGGAGCAGTGCCACTGGCTGTGGCCTCCCCCTCCCGGCGTTCGGCTCCCTCGTCGGCTCAGGAAAGGCCCCACTCCTGGCGGACACGCGCCTTGTCGGACCCACCGCTCTTCTCCAGGTAGGGGTGCGAACCGGCCTTCGTCGAGTTCGATGCGATGACCTTGCCATTCGCCTTGCTGTAGATCTTCGAACCGCCCAGCACCCACTGGTGGCTCTTCTTGCCGGAGCTGCACGTGTACTGCACCAGGCGGTTCTTGGCCCCCACGGCCAGGCACTTCCCCGACTTGTCGTTCTTGATGGTGAACACCGAGCTGTTCTTGGAGAGCCGCTTCAGAGTCCAGCGCTGCGTCTTGTCGTTCTTGGCGCACTTACCGAGAACCAACCGCGCGTTGTTCTTCTTGCTGCCGCCCATCGACAGGCACTTGCCGGGCGCCCAGACGCGCTCGAGCCGCGTGTGCGCGTACGGATCCTTCTTCGCCGGGGCGGCCGCATGCGCAGGCGCGGACAGGACCGTCATCGAGCCCGCGGCTATCGCGACCATGGCCAACGACCCGACTGCTTTACGCATCAATTACTCCCTCATGGAATGACCGGAAAGACGACCGTCGCACTCGAAGCTAGATTCGAAGTCCAACTCCCACCAGGTCTGTTGGGGAGGTGACCAAAAGGTCATTGCCCGAGGGGGCAAGGGGCCCGGCCGGTGTACGGCCGGCCGTGGTGCATGCAATAGCGTGGCATCCGACCACTGCCACCACTCGCCGGGAAATGGACCGTTGAGCATCCCCAGAAAACGCACGACGCTGCCCCTGGCAGCCGCGGCCCTTGCCGTCGTCGCGGCGCTCGCTTTCATCGCGACGAAGGACCCTCACTACGACATTCGGCCAGGCGCCAGGGCCCAGAACGCCCACTGCGCCCGTATGGTCGAGGAGGCCCCGGACCGACTGGCCGGAAAACCGCACCACAGCACGGGCATACCCGGCGTGGTCGTCTGGGGGGACAACGAGATCGTCCTGCGCTGCGGTGTGCCGGAACTCGGCCCCACCACCGACCCGTGTTTCGCCGCCGACGGAGTCGACTGGGTGCTGGACGACAGTAGGAGCACCGAGGGCGAGAAGGTGATCACCACCTACGGCCGCAGTCCGGCCACGGAGGTCACCTTCACGGGGTCGATGAGCGCTCCCGATGCCGCACTCATCGAACTGTCGGCGCTCGTCGCCCCGGTCAAGCAGACGGCACAGTGCATCCAGCCGGACTGAACCGACGGGTGTACCCGGCCAACGGGCCCTTCAGCGCAGGGGAATTGGGCTTCACGGACCATGTGTGCGGGCGCCCATGCGGCCTTGCGCCCGCACTGGTCGAGTGCGGGCGCAAGGCTCTCGGTCATGCGGCGTTGGACCGGCGCCGGCCGGATCCACCGGCAAGGTGCCGCGTGCATGAGTCGTCCGAGCACAGCGCGTCATGGGCGAGTGCGGACACGATCGCGGCCTGCGTTCGTGTTTCCTGCCCGGTCTTCTCCACGATGTTCGCGATGTGCGCCTTCACCGTCCGTTCGGCGATGCCCAGTCGGCGTGCCAGCTCCCGGTTGCCCAGGCCTGTGCCCAGCAGGAGGAGGACTTCCCTCTCCCGGTCGGTGAGACTCTCCAGCCGCCACACCCCGAAACCGGGATCATGTCCCGTACGCAGATACGGACACGGCGCAATTCCCCCATCGGACCGCTTGGTCATGGTGGTCCCTCCTGATCGCGGTTCCTCTCCAGCAGACCCCCGTGGTCTGGTGGCACCAGCGATCAAGACCTAACCTAGCCGCCCGCTCTGACAGGAGCACGCCGGTATCCGGGCGCCGGGCCCCTGCGACCGCGTGACTCAGAACTTGCCGTAACGGCCCGTCAGATCGGCCTCGGGGCAGGCTATCGAACCGACGAGGCACTTGGGGTCGGCGTACTTCCGCGTGTAGACGTTGGTGACCTTGCCGCCGTCGTAGATGTAGATGTGGTGATTGGGCATCAGGCGGTGCTTGCCCGAGCGGATGGTGTAGTTGCCGCTCTTGGTGAGATTCATCGTCAGGGCCCCGTCGATGGCGCCCTTGACACCGCCGAGGCCCTTGCAGAACGGGTTGGTGGCGTGCAGATTCATCCGGACGTCGACGTAGTTCGAGCCGGATCCGAGCTTCTTGACCGACATGTGCTTGGTGGTGGCCGTCTTGGTGGCGACCTTCTTGCCGGTCTTCTTCACATACACATTGGTCGGGTTGATGTGCTTGTTGCCCTGCACCTTCTTCGTCTTCCAGGTGATGGTCGCGTGCAGGGCCGTGCGGTACTTGTCCGACTTCCAGTCGAACTTGCTCCGTCCGTCGCCGCCGAACTGGAATTTGCGGCCGTAGTCACAGCCGGCGAGGGGGGCGTCGATGCGCTTCTGCGGGATGAAAGCGATCCAGGAGAGGGTGGAGGTCTTGGCGACGCCCGCGGCGGCGGCCCGGGAGACGGCGTGCTCACGCAGAGCACTGGCCGACCCGGCGGCCGGGACGGCAACGTTCATGCCCCACAGCCTCGCTCCCGGGGCTCCGTTCTCCGGCAGTTCCGGCGCGACCTGGTAGTGGTAGTCCGCGCCCGGTACCACGTCCGTGTCGCGGAAGGACTCCTGCCCGGCGGCCAGGCGGGCGATCTCCTTGCCGTCCCGGGTCACCACATAACGGGCGTCGGGCGCGTACGCCTTCCACGACAGCTCCACGAAGGAGCTGCCGGCTGCGGCGACGATCCCCTCGCGCGCCGAGGACCGGTCGACGACGGCGGTCTCTCCCGAGTCCGCCCGCATCACGCCGAACCCCTGCGCCGCCAGCATCCTGCCCTGGGCGCTGCTCTTGCCGACGCCGGTCACGTCCTTCAGCCCGTCGGCAGACACGGCGGACAGGGAGAACGCGGCGGTGCCGGGCCGGGGGTCGGGCTGAGGTGCGGCAGCCGCGTGGACTCCGCCCGCGAGAAGGGTGAGCGGCGCCAGGGACAGGGCTGCCGTCCTGGCGGAACGAGAAAGGTGCATGGGTTGTCCTTCCGTACTCTGCGTGCCACTGCTGATCCGATGGGCGCGGGCGGTTCCCGCACCTCCCTGCCAGGCGCTCCCGGCCTCACCGCTCCGGTCCGCGTGGCCGAGGGGCATCCGCCGTTGCTTTGCGGCAGGCGAAGGCACGCCCGGTCGGCGCGGTTGAAAGAGCTGAACGCACAGCGCGCTGCCGAGGGATCGGATCCGGGCAGGCGCGCGGCGTCGGACGAGGGTGGAGTGAGGCCTACGGCGTCAACGGCCGTGCGAGGTGGCTGACCGCCACAGCTTCTGTCTGGCAGGGGGCATGCCAACGACCCTAGAAAGGACGGGGATTGCGGCGTAAGTGTCTCCTTGGGCAGTGCCCTGTCGGGCAGTGCCCCGTCAGGCAGTGCCTCAAAGGGCAGGGGCTTGTCACGAACATGACACTTCCGAGCCCTTCAGGGGATCGCCGATGCCAGGGCTCGAGGCACGAGTCGCCGCGACCGACGGCGGCGAGACGTCAGACGGTCACAGAATCAGGCTCACAGAATCAGGCGGTCACGAAAGCAGTGGCGACGATCGGGTAGAGCACGCTCAGGGACCCCAGGACGAGGCCGATGAAGCACTGCCGCCGGTTGAGCTTCCGCCCCAGGCCGAGCAGAGCGAAGGTGACTGCGAGGCTGCCGAACAGGAGCGGGAACGCGATCCCGATGAAGCCGGCGAACACCGCGGTGAGCAGCGCGAGGACACCGAGAACGAGTGATACGGGCCCGTAGAGAGTCGCAGGGCTGTCTGCGGATCCGGTGGCCATGGCGAACTCCTCGCTGTACTGTGTCGGCCTTCCGACGTGCAGGTATGCGAACCCTGCGCATCCATCATGGCACGGCCCGGTCACGCACCCGGCCCCCTCGCCTGCTGCCGGGCGTCCATGAGATCAAGCTCACCCGCGCGCCGGTCACCGCACGCCGGAGCGGGCCGGACTGTCGGTGCCCGGTCGTAGGCTTCGAGCCGGTGGGGCCTGGTTTCCGGGTGCCGTCGGGAGAGGGAAGGAGCATGCCGTGTCGCGACCGCCGACCGCCGCGCAGCGGCGTGTGATCGAGAGCGCCGATCCGGTCACCGGGCGGCTGAAGGGCACCGAGGCGCAGCTGGCCGCGCTGGTCCGCAGCGGGCTGGCGTTCCGGCATCCGCGGCCGCCGCACGACCACTTCCTGACACCGGCCGGGCACCGGATCCGGGAGAAGGAGCCCGAGCCGGCGCCCGCGTCCGAGCCGGCCGCTTCCTCCGGCGGGGTGTTCACCGCGCGGGCCGGGGGTGAGGAGACGGCTCCCGAGTCCGGGCCGGCGCGGCGGCGGGAGGTGCACAGCGCCTGGCAGGGGATGCTGGAGCTGCGGCGCATGACCCACCCCGACGGTGCCACGGACCGGCCCTGCCCGTGGGAGCGCACGCATCTGGTGCAGGCCGCCGCGCTGGCGCTGGAGGCGGCCGGGCACCGGCCGGCCGGGCCGGAGGGTGACGGCTACCGGGTGCGGGAGACGCCGCAGCCGGAGGCGGTCGCGGTGTACGCGCCCGACGGTGCCGAGCTGAGCGCCTGCGCGGCGACGCTGGAGCGGGCCGGCTGGCAGGCCGGGGAGTACACCGAGCCGAGGACGCGGGTGCGGTATGTGCTGGCCTCGCCGCGTCGCGTCTGAGGCGCCGTGTCAGGATCGTCGGACAGGTCAGTCGAGCACAGCAGCGTGAGGGGACGCAGTGAGCAAGCCGTTTACCGTCCGGGTGACCGTGCGGGGTTACGAGACCGATGTGCAGGGCCACCTCAACCAGGCCGTGTATCTCAACTACGCGGAGCACGCCCGCTGGTCGCTGCTCCAGGAGGCGGGGATCACCCAGGCGGGGCTGCAGGCGCACGGGGTGGGGCCGGTCGCGCTGGAGACGACGATCCGGTTCCGCAGGGAGCTGCTCGCCGGTGACGAGGTCGATGTGAGCTGCGTGTTCACCTGGGGCGGCGGCAAGACGTTCAGCATCGAGCAGGCCGTCACCAAGACGGACGGCACGGTGGCCGCCGAGATCACCGCGGTCGGCGGACTGCTGGACCTCAAGGAGCGCAGGCTGGTGGCGGAGCCCGACAAGGTGTTCCGGGAGCTGGCCAAGGACCCGGCGCTGTTCAGGCTGTAGGGCGAAACGCGGGTGCGGTGGGGCCTCGCGGCCTGGAATGCTTTGCTGTCATGGCCCCACGACGCCTCAAACCGAGCCTGTACATCTCCGTCGACATCGAGGCCGACGGGCCGATCCCCGGGCCGTACTCGATGCTGAGCCTCGGGGCGGCCGTGGCCGGGGTGCACAGTGCCGACGGGTTCGCAGCGGCCGATCCCGAGGAGCGGACGTTCTACCGGGAGCTGAAGCCGATCAGCGGCGAGTTCGTGCCGGAGGCGCTGGCGGTCAGCGGGCTGGACCGCGACCGGCTCGGCACCGAGGGTGCCGAGCCGGGCCGGGCGATGAGCGAGTTCACCGCGTGGGTGCGCGAGTGCGCCGCGGAGGCGGGCGCGCAGCCGGTGATGTGCGGTTACCCCGCCTCCTACGACTGGACGTTCCTGTACTGGTATCTGATCCGGTTCACCGGGGCCAGCCCCTTCGGGCACTCGGGATGCCTGGACATGAAGACCCTGTACGCCGCCCGGGCGGGGCTGCCGCTGCGGGCGGTGGTCAAGGGGACGATGCCGCGGGAGCTGCTGTCCCGGCGCCGGCACACGCACCATGCACTGGACGACGCCATCGAGCAGGCGGAGCTGCTGGCGAACCTCATGGCGTGGTCCGGGCCGTCTTCGCCGGGCCGGTGATCTCCTCCTCCGTCTCCGTGGAAGGAGCGTCCGTCTCCGTGGAAGGAGCGTTCGTCTCCGTGGGATGGGTGACGTCCGTCTCCATGGGATGGGTGACCTCGGCGGCGTCGCGGCGGCCGTTGCCGATGTGGTTGAAGACGAAGTTCAGCAGGACGGCGACCACGCAGCCCGTGGAGATGCCGGAGTCGAGGACGATGCGGGCCGTCTCCGGGAAGGCGTGGTAGAACTGCGGCGCGCTGATCGGGATGATGCCGACGGCGAGCGAGACGGCCACGATCAGGACGTTGTTGTCCTTCTCCAGGCCCGCGCGGACCAGGGTCTGGATGCCGCTGGCGGCGACCGAGCCGAACAGGACCACACCGGCGCCGCCCAGCACCGGGCGCGGGACGACGGCGATCAGGGAGGCGGCCATGGGGCACAGGCCCATCAGGACGAGGAAGCCGCCGCCGGTGGCCACGACATAGCGGCTGCGGATCCTGGTCATCGCCACCAGGCCGATGTTCTGGGCGAAGGCGCTGCACATGAAGCCGTTGAACACCGGGCTGAGGGCCGAGCCGAGGGTGTCGGCGCGCAGGCCGGCCGCGATGGTCTTCTCGTCGGCGGGGCGCTCGACGATCTCGCCCAGGGCGAGCATGTCGGCGGTGGACTCGGTCATGGAGACGACCATCACCACGCACAGCGAGACGATCGCGGCGAGCTGGAACTGCGGCGCGCCGAAGTGGAACGGGGTGGGGAAGCCGACGACGGCCGACTCGGCGACCGGGGAGAAGTCGGTGACGCCGAACGGGATGGCGATGAGGGTGCCGGCGACCAGGCCGAGCAGTACGGCGATCTGCTTGACGAAGCCCCAGGTGAAGCGGCGCAGCACCAGCACGATGACGAGGGTGACGGCGGCCAGGGTGAGGTTGGTGGCGGAGCCGAAGTCGTCGGCGGAGGGGTCGGGTCCCTGCGCCCAGCCGAAGGCGACGGGCAGCAGGGATATGCCGATCAGGGTGATGACGGTGCCGGTGACGACCGGCGGGAAGAAGCGGACCGCCTTGCTGAAGAAGGGCGCCGCGAGGAAGCCGAGGAGTCCGGCGACGATGACCGCGCCGAAGATGATCGGCAGGGCGTCGTCCTTGTCGGGGGTGGCGGCGACGACGGCGGTCATGGGGGCGACACCGGCGAAGGTGACGCCGTTGACGAAGGGCAGCCGGGCACCGATCTTCCAGATGCCGATGGTCTGCAGCAGGGTGGCGAGGCCCGCGGTGAACAGGCAGGCGCCGGTGAGGAAGGTCAGGTCGGTGGCGGACAGGCCTATGGCCGCGCCGACGATCAGGGGCGGGGCGACGACTCCGGCGTACATGGCGGCCACATGCTGCAGGCCGGTGGTCGCCATCTTGAGTGGTGGAAGCGTTTCGTCTACGGGGTGGTCGGCCACTGCGGCTCTCCTCCGGTCGGGTGCGCGTCGGCTCTGACGCGGGTTTCAGGGAGGTGGTGCGGGGCGGGGTGGGGTGCCTCCCGCTCGGGCGGGGCCGAGCGTCGGGGAGGGACCGGGAGGACGGAGTGGGCCGCATCCGGTTCCCGTATGGGTCGCATCTGGGTGCCCCGGGTGCGGGGTGACCGTTCCGGGACGCGCGCGCTCGATCACACGCGCGTCCCGGAGACGGCCGCCGCGGGCCCCGCTCGGGTCCGCGGTACCGGCCGGGAGCCGTCCCTCCCGGCCGGAGTCTTCGGTGTTCAGTTCTGCGCGGCGATCCGTGCCAGTCGCTGCGCTTCCGTACGCGTGGTACGGGCGATCGTGTCCTCGTCGGCGGTGAGCAGCCGGCCGTTCTCGACGATCTGCCGGCCGCCGACGAAGGAGGCGGTGACCGGGGCGGGGGCGCCGAGCACCAGCGCGGTGACCGGATCGGCGATGGAGGAGTGGGCGAGGGTGTCCATCCGCCACAGCACCAGGTCGGCGAGCTTGCCGGGTTCCAGGGAGCCGATCTCGCCTGCGCGGCCGAGCACTTGGGCGCCGCCGTGGGTGCCGAGCCTGAGCGCCTGCCGGGCGGTGAGCGCGGCCTCGCGGTGCGGGCCGAGGCGGTTGATCAGCAGGGCGTTGCGCAGTTCGGTGTGGAGTTCGCCGGACTCGTTGGAGGCGGTGCCGTCCACCCCTAGGCCGACGGGGACGCCGGCGGCGAGCAGATCGGGGACGCGGGCGATTCCGGCCGCCAACCGCGCGTTCGAGGAAGGGCAGTGAGCGACGCCCGTCTTCGTGCGGGCGAAGGCGGCGATGTCGGAGTCGTCCATGTGGACGCAGTGCGCCATCCACACGTCCTCGCCGAGCCAGCCGGTGGACTCGAAGTAGTCGGTGGGACCCATGCCGAACAGCTCGTGGCAGTACTTCTCCTCCTCCACGGTCTCCGAGCCGTGGGTGTGCAGGCGCACCCCGAGCCGGCGGGCCAGTCCGGCGGACCGGCGCAGCAGTTCGGTGGAGACGGAGAAGGGCGAGCAGGGGGCGACGGCGACCTGGGTCATCGCGTCAAAGGAGGGGTCGTGGTGCCGGGCGACGGTCTCCTCGGTGGCGGTGAGGGCCTCGTCGAGGGTCTCGACGGCGAAGTCCGGGGGCAGGCCGCCGTCCTTCTCTCCGCGGTCCATGGAGCCGCGGGCGAGGGTGAGGCGCACGCCCATGTCGCGGGCGGCGCGGACGACGGCGCCGGACAGGTCGCCGGAGCCGCGCGGGTGGACGTAGTGGTGGTCCATGGCGGTGGTGACGCCGCCGCGGGCCATCATGGCGAGCGAGCCCTGGGCGGCCGCGTGCACCATCGGTTCGTCGATGCGTGCCCAGACCGGGTAGAGGGCGACGAGCCAGTCGAACAGGTTGTGGTCGGTGGCCATGCCCCGGGTGAGCCACTGGTAGAAGTGGTGGTGGGTGTTGACCAGACCGGGAGTGGCCAGGTGCCCGGAGGCGTCGATGCGGCGGACGACGTTCTGGAGGTCCCCGGGGGCCGGGCCCGCGCCGAGGGACTCGATGCGGTTGCCGGCGAGGACCAGATGGCCGGACGCGTACTCGGTGTCCTCGGCGTCGACGGTCGCGATCGCGCAGTTCTCGATGACGATGCGCGGGGCTGCTGCCATGGTGCGTCCCTTGCTGTCTTGTCCTGTTCACGGGCAGGGCACGGCAGGACCCTGGGAGCCTTGAGAGCCGGGGCCGGGGAGATGCGCCGTGTCTCCCCGGCCGCGGTGCCGAGAGGGTGAGGCGTCAGAGGTTGGTGAGGTCCACCGGGATCCGCGCCTCGCAGCCGTCCCGCAGGATGGTGGCCTCGATCAGGCCGTAGGGGCGGTCGGCGGCGAAGTACACCTCGTTGTCGTTCTTCAGCCCGAACGGCTCCAGGTCCACCAGGAAGTGATGCTTGTTCGGGAGGGAGAAGCGCACCTCGTCGATCTCACTGCGGTTGTTGATGATGCGCGCGCCCATCTGGTACAGCGTCTGCTGCAGCGACAGCGAGTACGTCTCGGCGAAGGCCTGCAGCAGATGCTTCCTGACCTGCTCGTAGGACTTCTCCCAGTTGGGCATCTTCTGCTCGTCGTCGGTCCAGTTGAACCGCCACTTGCCGGAGACGTCGGTGGCCAGGATGCGGTCGTAGGCCTCCTTGAGGGTGGTGTACTTGTCCTTGATGTAGCCCCAGAACTCGGAGTTGGTGGAGTTCAGCACCGTCAGGTCCTTCACACCGGAGATGACCTCCCACTTCTCTCCGTCGAAGGTGACCTGGGCGGTGCGTATCTCCTGGCCCTTGCGGACGAAGGAGTGCTTGACCTCGTCGGCGCCGGTGAACTTGCTGTTGGCGTCGGAGGTCTCGATCCGCTCCCAGGCGTACTCCTCGATGCGGATGCGGGCCCGGTGGACCGGCTCCTGGCTGGTGACGAAGTGACGGGCGAGGTGGATGCCGAACTGCTCGGCGGACTCGATGCCGTACTCCTTGGCGAACGCGAACACCGTGTTCTTGGTGGTGTCGGTCGGCAGGACGTTGGCGTTGGAGCCGGAGTAGTGGACCTCGTCCATGTCGCCGGACAGGGAGACGGAGACGTTGAGGTCCTTGATGTGGTGGGTGGCGCCGTCCCGCGTGATCTTGACGACTCGGTTCTCGGCCTTGCCGTACTGGTTCTGTCCCAGGATGGTCGGCATAGCTAGCTCCCTCGGTAAACGGAGTAGCCGAACGGGTTGAGCAGCAGCGGTACGTGGTAGTGCTCGCCGGGCGTGACCGCGAAGGTGATCACGACCTCGGGGAAGAACGCACCGCTGTCCCGATTCGCGGGGGCGTCCTGCTGCGCCTCGGCTTGCTTCTTCTCGAAGTACGGCTCGACGGCGAAGTCGAGCCGGACATGGGTGGTGCCCTCCGGCAGTGCCGGGAGGTCCTTGCACCGCCCGTCCGCGTCGGTCACGGATCCGCCGAGCGCCTGCCATTCCCCTCCCTGCCCGTAGCGGGCGGCGCCGCGCAGCGCGGAGAGGCGGACGGCGACGCCCTCGGCGGGGCGGCCGGCGCTGGTGTCCAGGATGTGCGTGGACACGGAAGCGGTGGTCTCGGTGCTCATGCGTGCGTCAGTCCTGTTCGACGAGTCGGGCGAGGCGGATGCGGTTGATCTTCCCCAGTTCGGTGCGGACGATCTCGCGCTCCTGATCCGGCGCGTTGCCGATGCGTTCCTTCAGGGCGTCCCGCATCTGCTCGCCGGTCCGGCCGGTGGCGCAGATGAGGAACACATGGCCGAACTTCTCCTGGTAGGCCAGGTTGAGTTCGAGCATCTCCGCCTTGAGCTCCTCCGGGGCGCCGGCCATGCCGGCCTGTTCGCGGGAGGAGGTGGGATCGCCGGGCCTGGGGCGGCCGATGGGCGGGTGACCGGCCATCGCCTCCTCGAGGTCCGCCGTGGTCAGCTCGGCCATGGCGGCGTCGCTGGCGGCGTACAGCTCCTCGGGGCCGGCGTAGGGGCGGTGGGCGAGCAGGCGCCGGACCCACGCCGTGGAGGCACACACCTCGTGGAGCGCGGCGTGGGCCGCGGACTCCTCGAGTGCGTTGAAGCGGGCCAGGCCCGGCGGCGTGGATGTGGACGTCACGGGAGCCTCCGTGGCCTTGTGCTGACGGGCGTGCCGATAGTGAACGCCGCCGCGGGCAGCACGTCAACACTTTGTTGAAAATTCGGGGGAACACATATGAGTCCCACGCCGGCTGGTTCCAGGATGCGCCCGATGCCGTGCGGGCCGCCGCCCGCACAGGGGGCGACGGCCCGCAGGCACACCACGAAAGTGCTGTTCAGGAGCCCTTCTCGCGGTTGAGGTAGTTGTAGACGGTGAACCGGCTGACGCCGAGTGCGCTCGCCACGGTCTCCACTCCGTGGCGCACCGCGAAGGCGCCGCGCGCCTCCAGATTGCGTACGATCTCCTGCTTCGACCGGCGGTCCAGATCGGCGAGCGGCATGCCCTTGCGGCGCTCCAGCGCGGCGAGGATGTGGTCGAGCGAGTCCGCGAGCTGGGGCAGGCGCACCGCGACGGCGTCGGCGCCCTCCCACTGCAGGACCACGTCGTCGATGCCGGCCTCGTCGGGCGGGATCAGCTGCCCGCCGATGGCGTCGACCAGTGGCTTGACGGCCGCGATGAACGGCTCGTCGCCCGCACCGCTCATCCCTCGTCCTCCCCGATGACATTGACCTGGAGGGTGACCCGGGTCGCGCCCGCCGCGAGGGTGCGGCGCAGCAGCGCGTCCACGGCACCGAGCACCGCGTCCGCGGACCCCTCGGCGGTGTTGCCGAACGGGCCGACGTCCACGGCGTCCAGGTCGGCCGTCTCTACCACCTCACGGGCCACCACCGCGTGCGCGGGGGGCTCGTCGAGGTCGAAGGGCTCGGTCGTGAACTCCACTCTCAATCGCACGCGCTCAACCTAACGCGCGGCACGTCACCTCGCCGACCTCTCTTGACAAGGCGCGAACCCTCCATGCAGTCTTCCATTACACAGAAACGAACTTCCGTAATACGGAAATAGCTCAACGGAAGGGAGCGCGGCGACCGATGGGATTCGCAGACCAGCGCTTCAACGTCAACCTGTCGATCCTCTTCACGGAACTCCCGCTCCTGGAGCGCCCCGCGGCCGCCGCCGCGGCCGGCTTCACCGCGGTCGAGCTGTGGTGGCCCTGGATCGACACGCCCACCCCCGAGCAGTCCGAACTCGACGCGCTGCGCAAGGCGATCGAGGACGCCGGCGTCCGGCTCACCGGGCTGAACTTCTACGCCGGCCGGCTGCCGGGCCCCGACCGGGGCGCCCTGTCGGTGCCGGGCGAGGAGTCGGAGCGGTTCCGCGCCAACATCGACGTGGCCGCCGGCTTCGCGCAGTCGCTCGGCTGCACGGCGCTCAACGCGCTCTACGGCAACCGCGTCGAGGGCGTGGACCCGGCCGAGCAGGACGCGCTCGCCCTCGAGAACCTGGCCCTCGCCGCCCGGGCGGCCGACCGGATCGGCGCGATCCTGCTGATCGAGGCGCTGAACAAGCCCGAGTCCCCGCTGTATCCGCTGGTGTCGGCGCCCGCCGCCGTCGGCGTCGTGGACAAGGTGAACGCGGCCACCGGCCTGGACAACGCGCGCTTCCTGATGGACCTCTACCACCTGTCCATGAACGGCGAGGACCTGCCGTCGGTGATCGAGCAGTACGCGGCGAGGACCGGCCATGTGCAGATCGCCGACAACCCCGGCCGCGGCGCCCCGGGCACGGGTTCGCTGCCCCTTGAGGACCTGCTGGAGCAGCTGCGGAAGGCGGGCTACGAGGGCTACGTCGGCCTGGAGTACAAGCCCGGCGACCGCGGCAGCGCCGAGTCCTTCGACTGGCTGCCGGCCGAGCAGCGCGCCGCCCGCTGAGGGCACTTCCGAAAGGCCGGTCGCTCACCGGCCCGTACCGACACGCAGACCCAGCAGCCCCAGAGAGGCACCCCATGAGCACACTTCCGAAGATCGCCTGGATCGGCCTCGGCATCATGGGCTCCCCCATGTCCGAGAACCTGATCAAGGCCGGCTACCAGGTCACCGGCTACACCCTGGAGCAGGAGAAGCTGGACAGGCTGGCCGCCGCGGGCGGCACCCCCGCCTCCTCGGTCGCCGAGGCCGTCAAGGACGCCGATGTCGTCATCACGATGGTTCCGGCCTCCCCGCAGGTCGAGGCCGTCGCCTACGGCCCGGACGGCATCCTGGAGAACGCCCGGCCCGGCACGCTGCTGATCGACATGTCCTCGATCACCCCGCAGACCTCGATCGACCTGGCCGCGGCGGCCAAGGAGAAGGGCATCCGGGTCCTGGACGCGCCCGTGTCCGGCGGTGAGGCCGGCGCCATCGAGGCCGTGCTGTCCGTCATGGTCGGCGGCGAGCAGGCCGACTTCGACGAGGCGAAGCCGATCTTCGAGGCGCTCGGCAAGACCATCGTGCTGTGCGGCCCGCACGGCTCGGGCCAGACCGTGAAGGCCGCCAACCAGCTGATCGTCGCCGTCAACATCCAGGCCTGCGCCGAGGCCGTGGTCTTCCTGGAGAAGTCCGGCGTGGACCTCAAGGCCGCGCTGGACGTCCTCAACGGCGGCCTGGCCGGCTCCACCGTGCTGACGCGGAAGAAGGACAACTTCCTCAACCGCGACTTCAAGCCCGGCTTCCGCATCGACCTGCACCACAAGGACATGGGCATCGTCACCGACGCCGCCCGCAACGTCGGCGCGGTCCTGCCCGTCGGCTCGGTGGTGGCCCAGCTGGTCGCCAGCCTGCGCGCGCAGGGCGACGGCGGCCTGGACCACTCCGCGCTGCTGCGCTCGGTCGAGCGCCTCTCCGGCGCCCAGGTCTGACCGACCGAGGCCGGCGACCCGCGGCCGGCCCGGCCCCTGAGCTCCGGGCGGCGCCGGCGCCGACACCTGTCCCTGTCGCGCCCAAGGCGCCGGCGCCGTCCGGGAACCATGCCTGCCCACCACTTCGAGACCGGCCGCCCGCTGTCGGCGCCGCTCGCCGTGTCCGGCCACACCGGCACGCACGCCGCCCCGCAGCACACCAAGGACGACGACTTCTTCCAGGCCGGTGAGCTCTACCGGCTGATGTCCGCCGAGGAGAAGTCCCGCCTGGTCGCCAACATCGCCGGCAGCCTCTCCCAGGTCAGCCGCGACGACGTGATCGAGAAGAACCTGGCCCACTTCCACGCCGCCGACCCCGAGTACGGCCGGCGCGTGGAGGAGGCGGTCCGCGCCCTGCGCGAGGACTGGCCCCCATGAGCTGCGTCCGGGGCCCGGCGGGGAGGCCCGGCACCGGACGCACGGACCCGCCGTGCCGGCGACCCGGATGAGGGGTGGTCGACCGGTACGGCGGGCAGGGCGAGGACCGCGGCGGCGTGCGAGCCAGTGCGGTGGTGCAGGCCCGGAGTCTCCTCCTTCGACCTGAGGGGAGGAACTCCCGGTGCCGTCGCATCCGCCGCGGTCCCGATCCCCCACCGGCCCCGTCCGGCGGCGCGAATGTACCGTCGCGCCGGCCTCGCACCGCACGGCACCAGAGCCCGAGGGCGGCCGTACGACGACCCTCACGGCCTCATCGGGCAAGCGCCCCGGACGCGGACGGTCCCGCGTCCGGGGCGCTTCTCGTCGTTCCCGGCGGTCGCCGTGGCCCCGGCGTGCGGAACGGCGCGGTGCGCAGCAGTCTGGGGGCATGGCACATCCGACGGAGCATCCGCACATCGTGGTGCATCCCCCGGCCATGGACGGCTCCCGGCGGGTCACCACGGACGACGACGAGACCCTGGGGATCGCCACGCACGCCGACGACGTGAGCGAGATCCTGCGGCTGGCCGATCTGTACGTCACCGACCTCGAGGACGCCGACTTCATCGAATGGCAGGGCGGCGGCCCCGACGACTGGCCGGGCCTCTCGGAGCACCACGAGCACCACCACCAGCAGCACGAGAAACAGCACGAGCATCACGAGCACTGAGGGACGGCGGGCCCCGGCGCCGGGACGGTGATACCGCGAGCGCACCTACGCCAGGCGTCGTAGCCCGCCTACGGCATGCTCAAATCAATCTCTGAACCGGGCCGGCGAGGCTTGGGGCGCCCCCTCGGGCGGGCACACTTCCGGCACACGGAGCCCGCCGACACGGGGGCGGCGGGCTCCGTGTCCAAGGGGGGTGCCGTCATGAACCCGCTTCCCGGCGTACGCCGGACGCCCCACGAGCTCGCACTGCTGCGCGGCGGCCCGCGCGCCGCGGTCACGGTCGCCGTCGTCTCCCTGTATCTGCGGGGCGCGGTGGTGGCGGGCGCCCCGGGGACGATGCTGGCCGTCGAGTCCGAGGCGGGCGACGCGCTGCCGGAGCTGCCGCCGCCGGGAGTCGCCCTGGACCCGCCGCCCGAGCTGGGGCAGGCGGCCTGGGCCGGGTACGACGAAGAGCCGCCGTCCGACGAGGAGCTGCCGGACGCCCCGGAGGCGGACCTCCCGGACGACCCGGTGGGGAGCGACTGGCGGGCCCTGTATCTGGAGAGCGCCGTGTATCAGTGCCTCCATGAGCCGTCCGGCCTGCGGGAGTTGGTGCGCGACCCGGTGGTGACATGGGCGGTCGCCGAGGTGCGCGTGGGCCTCGCGGCGGCGGGCCTGGTGGGGTGGCCGGCGCTCTGGGCGACCCGGGCGGCCCGCCGGCGGCTGCGGGTGCTGCGCAAGGCGTACCCCGTGCCCGCGAGCCGGCGCGGTCTGCCGGACCACGCCAAGCTGCTCGCCGTCGCCCTGCACGGCGAGCCGGCGCTGCGGGTGCTGGTGCCGCGGTTCGCCCTGCGGGCGGGTCTGGTGCCGCGGGCCGAGGTGCGGGACCGGGGGATGCTCCGCCACCACCCCAGGGGCGGCACCGGCAACGGCGGGGGCGTCTACTACTGCGGCGGGGGCGGCGGAGGCGGAGGGGACTGAGCTGCTCCAGTGTGCGGGGGCCGGACACGGCAGTGAGGGGCGGCCCCCTGCGGGACCGCCCCTCGTTCCTGCGCGGGCGTCAGACCTTCAGCGGCTTGATCGCCGTCGGCGCGTGCTCCGGCCGGGTCGCCAGCTCCTCGAACTCCACCACGTCGGAGATGTCGTTGGTGCCCGACATGGAGATGTTGGTGACGCGCTCCAGGATGGCCTCGACGACGACCGGGACCCGGTGCTCCGCGGCGAGCTTCTTGGCCTGCTCCAGGGCCTCGCCCAGCTCGTTCGGATCGGTCACCCGGATCGCCTTGCAGCCGAGTCCCTCGGCGACCTTGACGTGGTCGACGCCGTAGACGCCCAGCTCGGGCGAGTTGATGTTCTCGAATTCCAGCTTGACCTGGAAGTCGATGTCGAAGGCCCGCTGCGCCTGGCGGATCAGGCCCAGGTAGGAGTTGTTCACCAGGACGTGGACGTAGGGGATCTTGTGCTGGGCGCCGACCGCCAGTTCCTCGATCATGAACTGGAAGTCGTAGTCACCGGAGAGGGCGACGACCTGTGCCTCGGGGTCCGCCTTGGCGACGCCGAGCGCGGCCGGGACGGTCCAGCCCAGCGGGCCCGCCTGGCCGCAGTTGATCCAGTGCCGCGGGCGGTAGACGTGCAGCATCTGTGCGCCGGCGATCTGGGAGAGGCCGATGGTGGAGACGTACCGGGTCTCGGGGCCGAAGGCCTTGTTCATCTCCTCGTAGACGCGCTGCGGCTTGATCGGGATGTCGTCGAAGTGGGTGCGCCGCTGGAGCTTCGCCTTGCGCTCCTGTGCGGAGGCGGCCCAGGCGGAGCGGTCGGGCAGGGCCCCAGCCGCCTTCAGCTCCTTGGCCACCTCGACGAACAGCTCCAGCGCGGCCTTGGCGTCGGAGGTGATGCCGTAGTCCGGGGCGAAGATCTTGCCGATCTGGGTGGGCTCGATGTCGACGTGCACGAAGGTCCGGCCGGCGGTGTAGACGTCCAGCTTGCCGGTGTGGCGGTTGGCCCAGCGGTTGCCGATGCCCAGGACGAAGTCGGACTCCAGGAAGGTGGCGTTGCCGTAGCGGTGCGAGGTCTGCAGGCCGACCATGCCGGCGTTGAGCTCGTGGTCGTCGGGCAGGACGCCCCAGCCCATCAGGGTGGGCACGACCGGAGTGCCCGTCAGCTCGGCGAACTCCACGAGCAGATCGGCCGCGTCGGCGTTGATGATGCCGCCGCCCGCGACGATCAGCGGGCGCTCGGCGGCGTTCAGCATGCCGATCGCCTTCTCGATCTGCGCGCGGGTCGCGGCGGGCTTGTAGACCGGCAGCGGCTCGTAGGTGTCGGGGTCGAACTCGATCTCGGTCACCTGGACGTCGATCGGCAGGTCGATCAGCACCGGTCCGGGCCGGCCGGAGCGCATCAGGTGGAAGGCCTGCTGGAAGACCCCGGGGACCTGCGCGGCCTCCAGGACGGTGACGGCCATCTTGGTGACCGGCTTGGCGATCGCGGCGATGTCGACGGCCTGGAAGTCCTCCTTGTGGATCACCGCGGTCGGGGCCTGGCCGGTGATGCACAGGATCGGGATGGAGTCACCGGTCGCCGAGTACAGGCCGGTGATCATGTCGGTGCCGGCCGGTCCGGAGGTGCCGATGCACACGCCGATGTTGCCGGGGTGCGTCCGGGTGTAGCCCTCGGCCATGTGCGAGGCGCCCTCGACATGGCGGGCGAGGGTGTGGGTGATCCCGCCGGAGGCCTTGAGCGCCGCGTAGAACGGGTTGATCGCCGCGCCGGGGACGCCGAACGCGTCGGTGACGCCCTCGCGCTTGAGGATCTCAACTGCCGCGCGGGCAGCGGTCATTCGAGCCATCGAGTACTCCTGCTTCGGCCATCGGATTCGCACTCCCGTCGCGCCCACGCGGTGAGCTGTCTCCGTGAACTTCCAGAGTTTCCGTACTTCCGCATTACGGAAACCAGTTTCTACGATCTGAAAGGAATGTAGGCGGGCAGGCGGAAGCCCGTCAAGAGAGCGGCCAAGCGCCGGACAGGCGCCCGGGCGGTGGAGCACCATGGGGGCGCTGCCCTGAGCCGAGAGACATCCGGGAGTGGGCCATGCCCCAGAGCCTGGCGGTGCGCTGCCCCGCGTGCCGGCGTGCGCACCGCTACACGGCACCCTCGTACCCCTGCGCCTGCGGCGCGCCCGTCGTCCCCCCGCTGGACAAGCAGGGGGTGGCCACCCGGGTTGTGCACCGGGCCTGGCAGGAGGACTGGATCACGGTGCCCTGCGGCAGCTGCGGGCGGCGCGGGCAGTGGCCCCGCCCGGAGCTCGGCTGCCCCTGCGGCACCGTGCTGCGCATCCCGGTGACGGCCGACGCCCCGGAACGCCCGGCCCTGCCGTCCGTGACCATCCGCACGGCACGCGACGCGGTCACCGCCGTCGTGCTCTACATGCACCGGCTCGGCTACGGCGGCATCCGCCGCGCGGACCGCCGCCCGCCCTCCGGCATCGGCCTGGCCGGACGCGGCGTCCTCGCCCATGTCGACCCCTCCGCCCGCCCGGCCACCCTGCGCGACGTGGAGTGCCTGTGGCTGACGGCCATGACGGAGTCGGTCGGCTGCCTCTACTTCTCCCTCACCGGCTACACCAAGGAGTCCCACACCCGCGCGGACACCCTCGGCATCCCCCTCTTCCTCCTCGAACGCAGCGGCACGGTCACCCCCGTCAACCCCCCGGCGGACCAGCTGGACGGCAGCGGGGCGTGAGCAGAGGTCCTGCGTGCGGAGCACGGGTGCGGGGCACGCGGAAACGGCTGCGAGGACACGCGAACGGATGCGGAGCGCGCGGAAAACGAGGGGCGGCCAGGGCTGACCAGGGCGATACTCGGCGGATGCGCATACGTCCCGCCGGACCCGGTGACCTGGGCCGGCTTCAGGAGATCGAGCGGGCCGCCGGTGAGGCCTTCCGGGGGCTCGGGATGGATCGGGTCGCCGAGGACGAACCGCCCGGGACCGATGTGCTGGAGGGGTACCGGCGGGCCGGGCGGCTCTGGGTGGCCGTCGGTGTGCTGGACGACGGGGACGTCGCCGACGCGTATCTGATGGCCGAGCCCGTGGACGGGGCGCTGCATGTCGAGCAGGTCTCGGTGCATCCCCGAGCCGCCCGGCGGGGTGTGGGCCGGGCGCTGCTCGCGTACGCCGCCGAGCGGGCGCGCGAGGAGCAGCTGGCCGGTCTCACGCTGACCACCTTCGCCGAGGTGCCGTGGAACGCGCCGTACTACGCGCGCCTCGGCTTCCGCACCCTCGCGGACGGCGAACTCACCGAGGGGCTGCGGGAGATCCGCGCCCATGAGGCGCGGATCGGCCTGGACCTCTGGCCCCGGGTCTGCATGCGGCGGCCGGCCGGCTGACCGTCACCGGCGGCCGGCTGCCGCGTTCCCGGGGCCCGGCGGCGGCTGTCAGCCGACGGCCTGACCGGCGGTCGTCCCTGCGTATTTCTCGCGCAGTTCGACCTTGCGGACCTTGCCGGAGACCGTCATCGGGAAGGAGTCCAGGATCTGCAGGCGGCTGGGCACCTTGTAGTGGGCCAGGCGGCCCTCGCAGAACGCGCGCACCTCCTCCAGCGTCGGCGGGGCGGCCGGGTCGCGCGGGATGACGCAGGCCAGGACCTCCTCGCCGTACCGCTCGTGCGGGACGCCGACGACCTGCACGTCCCGGATCTTCGGGTGGCCGTAGAGGAACTCCTCGATCTCGCGCGGGTAGATGTTCTCCCCGCCGCGGATGATCATGTCCTTGATGCGGCCGACGATCTCGACGTACCCGTCCTCCCGCATCACCGCGAGGTCGCCGGTGTGCATCCAGCGGCCGGCGTCGATCGCCTCGGCGGTCTTCTCCGGCTCCTCCCAGTAGCCGAGCATCACGCTGTAGCCGCGGGTGCACAACTCGCCTGCGGTGCCGCGCGGCTGGGTGATGCCGGTGGCCGGGTCGACGATCTTGACCTCGATGTGCGGCAGGACGCGGCCGACGGTTCCGGTCCGGTGCTCCAGGTCGTCGTCGCGCCGGGTCTGCAGGGACACCGGGGAGGTCTCGGTCATGCCGTAGCAGATGGACACCTCCGCCATGTGCATCTCGGCGACCACCCGCTTCATCACCTCCACCGGGCAGGGCGAGCCCGCCATGATGCCGGTGCGCAGGGAGGACAGGTCGTAGTCCGCGAAGTCGGGCAGGTTCAGCTCCGCGATGAACATGGTGGGCACCCCGTACAGCGAGGTGCAGCGCTCCTGCTGGACGGCGCGCAGGGTGGCCGCCGGGTCGAAGGACGGGGCGGGGATGACCATGCAGGCGCCGTGCGAGGTGGCCGCGAGATTGCCCATCACCATGCCGAAGCAGTGATAGAAGGGCACGGGGATGCAGACCCGGTCCTGCTCGCTGTAGGCGATCAACTCCCCCACGAAGTACCCGTTGTTGAGGATGTTGTGGTGGGAGAGGGTGGCGCCCTTGGGGAAGCCGGTGGTGCCCGAGGTGTACTGGATGTTGATGGGGTCGTCGCAGGACAGCTCCGGGTGGACGGGGTCCGGGGTGGCGCGGGCGATCAGCGCGTCCCAGCTGGGGTCGCCGATGTAGACCACCTCGCGCAGCTCGGGGCACCGGCCGCGCACGTCCTCCGCCATGGCCCGGTAGTCGCTCGTCTTGTGGCTGAGGGAGGCGATGAGCATCCGGACGCCGGACTGCTTGAGGACGTACTCGACCTCGTGGGTGCGGTACGCCGGGTTGATGTTCACCATGATCGCGCCGATGCGGGCCGTGGCGTACTGCACGAACACCCACTCCGGGCAGTTGATCGCCCAGATGCCCACCCGGTCGCCCTTGGCGATGCCGGAGTTGAGCAGCGCGGACGCCAACCGCTCGACCTCGGCGGCGAATTCGGCGTAGGTCCAGCGCCGCCCGGACGGCACGTCCACCAGGGCCTCGCGGTCCGGCCAGGCGGCGACGGCGCGGTCCAGGTTGGCGCCGATGGTGTCGCCCAGCAGCGCCGTGCCGCCGGTGCCGTGGGTATAGGAGAGCGCACTCACCGGAAGTCCTCCTCGCGGTACTCGTTGTCCGAACCGGCCGCCGTCGCCTCGCGCAGTTCGATGCGGCGGATCTTGCCGGAGACGGTCTTGGGCAGCGGGCCGAACTCCAGCCGGCGGATCCGCTTGTAGGGGGCGAGCACCTCGCGGGAGTGCTCGAACAGGACCTTCGCGGTGTCCGGGCCGGGCTCCCAGCCCTCCGCCAGCACGATGTACGCCTTCGGCACCGCCAGGCGCAGCTCGTCCGGCGCGGGCACCACGGCCGCCTCGGCCACCGCCTCGTGCTCCAGCAGCGCCGACTCCAGCTCGAATGGACTGATCTTGTAGTCGCTGGCCTTGAACACGTCGTCGGCGCGTCCCACGTAGGTGATGTAGCCGTCGGCGTCGCGGGAGCCGATGTCGCCGGTGCGGTAGTAGCCGCCGGCCATCGCCTCCGCCGTGCGGTCGGGGTCGCCGTGGTAGCCGGTCATCAGGCCCACCGGGCGCTGGGACAGGTCGATGGCGATCTCGCCCTCCTGGGCGCCCGGCGCGCCGGAGACGGGGTCGAGCAGTTCGATGCGGTAGCCGGGGCTGGGGCGGCCCATGGAGCCGGTCTTGAGGACCTGGCCGGGGCTGTTGGAGACCTGCACGGCGGTCTCGGTCTGCCCGAAGCCGTCCCGGATGGTCACGCCCCAGGCGCGCCGCACCTGTTCGATGACCTCGGGGTTGAGGGGTTCGCCCGCGGCGACGACCTCGCGGGGCGGGGTGCGCAGCTGGGTCAGATCGGCCTGGATGAGCATGCGCCACACGGTCGGCGGGGCGCAGAAGGTGGTGACGCCGGCCTTGTCCATCTCGGCCATCAGGCGGGCCGCGTCGAAGCGGGTGTAGTTGTGCAGGAAGACGGTCGCCTCGGCGTTCCACGGGGCGAAGAGATTGGACCAGGCGTGCTTGGCCCAGCCGGGCGAGGAGATGTTGAGGTGCACGTCGCCGGGCTTCAGGCCGATCCAGTACATCGTCGCAAGATGGCCGATCGGGTACGACACATGGGTGTGCTCGACGAGTTTCGGCCGTGCGGTGGTGCCCGAGGTGAAGTACAGCATCAGCGGGTCGTCGGCGAGGGTCGGCCCGTCCGGCGCGAAGTGCTCGGCGGAGCCGTAGGCGTCGGCGTACGGCAGCCAGCTGTCACCGGCGCCCTCGCCCACGGCGACGCGGGTGTAGTCGCCGGGCACCTGGTCGAACTTGGCGGTGTCGGCGGCCCGGACGATCACATGCCGCACGCGTCCCCGGTCGACACGGTCCCGCAGGTCGGCGGGGCCGAGCAGCGGGGTGGCCGGGATGACGACGGCGCGCAGCTTCATCGCGGCGAGGGCGGTCTCCCACAGCTCCGCCTGGTTGCCGAGCATCACCAGCACCCGGTCCTCGGCACTCACGCCCTGGTCGCGCAGCCAGTTGGCGACCTGGTCGGAGCGGCGGGCGAGGTCGGCGAAGGACAGCCGGGTCTGGCTGCCGTCCTCCTCGACGAGGTGGAGCGCGGTGCGGTCGTTGCCGTCGGCGATCACGTCGAACCAGTCGAGCGCCCAGTTGAACCGCTCGGGCCGGGGCCAGCGGAACTCCTCGTAGGCCGTGGCGTAGTCCTCCCGGTGCTCCAGCAGGAAGTCCCTGGCCCTGCGGAACTCCTCCGTCGCCGTCATGTGTCCTCCTTCGGTCCCGGACTCTTCCCCGGCCTGTCCCGGAGCCTTGCCGAGCGGCTCGTCGCCATCGTGTAATCCGTGATGCAGGTCTCACTACCCCCGAAAGGGGGGGTGCGCCCGCAGGAAGCCGCGGTGGAGGGGCGAACAGGTGACAGCTGACCGGATGACGGTGGTCGACGACGCGGCCGAGATCCGCGGTGCGCTGGCCCGGCTGCGGCGCACCACCGGCCTGCCGGTGGCCTTCGGCGGTCTGGTGGAGCCCGGGCGGCAGCAGGTGCGCATCAGCGAGCTCAGCGGCACGGCCACGCCCGCGCTGAGCTCGCTCGCGGTGACCTCGGGCAATGGACTGGGCGGCAAGGCGCTGGCGCTGGCCCGCCCGTGCGCGGTGACGGACTACTCGTCGTCGCGGCAGATCAGCCACGAGTACGACGGCCCGGTCTCCGCCGAGGGCCTGCGCGCGGTGGTGGCCGTCCCGGTGGTGGTGCGGCGGCGGGTGCGGGGCGTGCTGTACGGGGCGCTGCGCGCGGCGCAGCCGCTCGGCGACCGGGTGCTCGGGCTGGCCGTGCAGGCGGCGCGGGACGTCGAGCAGGCGCTGGTGGTGCGGGAGGAGGCGGGTGAGCTGCTGGCGGCGGCCCGCCCGCAGCCGGGGCCGGACGCGGCGTCCGGGGCCGCCTGGGAGCAGGTGCGGGAGGCGCACGCGGCGCTGCGGGCGCTCGCCCCGCGGATCGCGGACCCGGCCCTGCGGGCCGAGCTGCTGCAGGCGTGCTCCCTGCTGACGGCCGGGCCCGACCCCTCGGCGCCGGTGCGGCTGGCGCCCCGCGAGCTGGACGTGCTGGCCTGTGTGGCGGCCGGCGCGACCAACGCGGCGGCCGCCCGCCAGCTGGGCGTGACGGCCGAAACCGTCAAGGCGTATCTGCGCTCCGCGATGCGGAAGCTGGGCGCCCGCACCCGCGGCCAGGCCGTCGTGGCGGCCCGCCGGGCCGGGTGGTTGCCGTAGGTTTGCGGCGATTTCCGTCAGCGATCGTTGCACGGTCGTGATTACCGCCGACGAGCGTTTTGGATTTACCCGTTGCGGCGGCCGCTGTTATTTCCCTCACGAGACCGTCGGTCCGAAATAAACAGCCCGTTGCCTAATATTGGCCGGGACACGCCACACGGAGGGGAGCGGTGACCGTGCGACGGGACTTCCAGGAGCCTGCCAGGAGCCGCCCCGACCTGGTCATCGGGCGGGAGGAGCTGTTCTCCGACGCCCGTGAGCAGCTGGCCCGCGGGGGCAGCGTGCTGCTGCACGGCCCCGCGGGAATAGGAAAATCGACCGTGCTGCGGGCACTTGCGGCGGAAAACGCCGCCGCGCCGCGCACCGTGTTGCGCTGCTCGGCCACCGAGTCCGAATCGCATCTGCCGTTCCTGGCGCTGGCCGATCTGTTCGGTCTGGTCCTCGACCGGGTCGCCCCGCGGCTGCCCGCCGCCCAGCGCACCGCCCTGGAGTCGGCGCTCACCGGCCGCGAGTCCACCCTGCAGCGGGACGGGCTCGCGCTGCGCCTGGCGGTGCTGTCCGCGCTGCGCGCGCTCGCCGCCGACGGGCCGGTGCTGGTGGTCGCCGACGATCTGCAGTGGCTGGACTCGGCCAGCGCCGAGCTGCTGGGCTTCGCCGCCCGGCGGCTCGGCGACACACCGGTGCAGATGCTGTGCGCGGTGCGCACCGAGGACGAGGAGTACGACCGGCATCTGCGGGCCTGCCCGCCGGACACGCTCGCCGTGCGGCTGGGCCCGTTCTCCCGCGCCCAGGTGTCGGCGCTGCTCGACCACCGCGGCTACACCGGCCTGTCCCGCTCCACGGCCCGCGACATCCACCGCACCAGCGGCGGCAACCCGCTGTTCGCGCTGGAGCTTGGCCGTGCCCTCGCCGAGAGTCCCACCAGGCCCCGGCCGGGCGAGCCGCTGCCGGTGCCGACCTCGCTGCGGGCACTGGTCCTCAGCCGCCTGGAGATGCTCTCGGCGGAGGCGCGCCGCACGCTGCTGGTGGCCAGCGCGGGCGCCCGTCCCACGCTGGCGCTGCTGCACGCGGCGGGCCGGGAGAACGCCGAGGCGGAGACCGCGCAGGCCGCCGCCCTGGGGCTGCTGGCGACCGACCCGGAGGAGCCGGCGCTGCGGTTCGCGCATCCGCTGATCTCGGCGGCCCTGTACGCGGAGGCCCCGGCGCACGAGCGGCGGGCGGTGCACACCGCGCTGTCCCGGGCCGCCTCCGACCCGATCGAGCGGGCCCGGCATCTGGCGCTGGCGACGACCGGCACCGACCCGGAGGTGGCGGCCCGGCTCGCGGAGGCCGCCGCGCTGGCCCGGGACCGCGGTGCGCCCTCGGTCGCCGCCTCACTGGGGCTGCTCGCCGCCCGGCACACCCCCGCCGGCAGCTCGCCCGGACCGGACGAGCGGCGGCTGCAGGCCGCGGAGGACGCGATCACCGCCGGCGAGGCGGACCTGGCGCGGGACATCGCCCGCGAGGTGCTCACCCGGGCCACCGTGCCCGCGGAGCGGGTGCGGGCCTGGATGGTGGTCATCGAGGCGGCCGGGCAGGCGCTCGGCGAGGTCGACGCGGTCTTCCCGCAGGTGCTGGCCGACGCCGGCGACGACCCGCGGCTGCTGGCGCTGGTCCACTACCAGCTGGCCTGGCGGGAGCTGGTCGTCGACGGCGACTTCGACAAGGCGCGCCGGGAGGCCGCGCACGCGGCGGAACTGGCCGCCCGGGGCGGGGACCGGCGCACCGAGCTGATGTCGCTGGCCTTCCAGGCGTCCACCGAGACGCTGATGGGCCACCCCGACGCCCCCGTCACCATCAAGCGGGCCCTGCGCGAGCCGCAGGACCCGTACGTCGCCTGCCACCACAACGGCGCCGGCATGGCCCGCTTCCGCTGGCTGCTGATGAGCGATCAGCTGTCCCAGGCCCGCATGTCCATCACCGCCCTGCTGCGCGAGGCGCGGCGGCGCGGCATGGTCGAGAGCGAGGTGCACTTCCTGCGCTTCCTCGCCGACACCGAGCTGCGCTCCGGGCACTGCGGCCGGGCCCTGGACCTGGCCCGGGAGAGCCTGCGCCTGGCCCGCGACTCCGGCATCGGCGAGGGCGCCTCCGCCATGCTGGCCTCGCTCGCCGAGGCGTCCGGCGGGGACGTGGACCGCGCGCTGGCGCTGGCCCGCGAGGCCGCGGACCACGCCGAGGTGGACGGCGACCAGATGTACCTCTCGCGCGCCCTGGCCGCGCTCGGCTACGCCCAGCTGGTCTCCGGGGACGCGGCGGCCGCGGTGCGTTCGCTGCGGCGGGTGCGGGAGCTGGAGCAGGGCATGGGCATCAGCGACCCGGCGCGCGGCCGCTGGCAGGGCGACCTCGCCGAGGCGCTGGTGCGGATCGGCGAGCCGGGCGAGGCCCATGAGCTGATCAACTTCACCCGGGTGCACGCGCTGCGCCTGGACCGGGCGGGCGTGCTCGCCGTACTGGACCGCGCCGAGGCGCTGGTGCGCGCCGCGCGCGGCGAACACGACGCCGCCGAGGCGCAGTTGGCGTCGGCGCGGGACCGGCTCGGCAAGCTGGGCTACGGCCTCGAGGAGGCGCGGGCGGCGTTCGCGCTGGCCCGGCTGCGCTCCCGGCGCCCGGGGCCGCCGGCCTACGACGAGGCGGCCCGGCTGTTCCGGCGCTGCCGTGCGCTGCCCTGGCTGCGCCAGGTGGAGGCGGCGGCCGCCGCGGGCCCCCCGGAGCCGGAGGCGGCACCCGCCGCGACCCCGGCCGCGCTGGACGGTCTCGCGGCCATGGAACGCCAGGTGGCCGCGCTGGTGATGGAGGGCGCGACCAACCGGGAGATCGCCGCGCGCCTGTTCATCAGCGTCAAGACGGTCGAGGCGACCCTCACCCGCGTGTACCGCAAGCTCGGCATCCGCTCCCGGGTGGACATCGTCCGGCTGGCGGCGGGGCGCAACACGAAGTGAGGTTCGGGCCCGGCCGGGTGAGGCGGGCTCGGCCTCATGGGGTCCGAAGTCACCGAACCGTTGCCGGAACTGACACCGACTCAGCTGTGGGTACCCCACGAACGGGCACACGTGATCAACATGAGGTGGCCGGCGGGACATAGGGTTTTCCCTCCACAACTCCCTTAGGGGAGTCCCTCATTGGGGCGCCGCGCTCCAGGTCGTAGCGTAAGTGCGTGCCGCTCGCCCGGGCACACGGGGGCCGGTTGACCAGGCCCTCGTGCACCACCCCCCACCCCGCGCGACCCCCCACCGGCAACCCCTGAGGAGACCCATGTCCCGCCTCACGCGCGCCAGACGCACCGCCGCCCTCGCCGCCGCGACCGCCGCGGCCGCCGCCACCGCGCTGTTCACCGCCCCGGCCGCCGGTGCCGCTCCCCAGCCGATCGTCGGCGGTACGACGACCACCACGTCGGCGTACCCGTTCATGATGCAGATCACCGACTCCTCGCAGCGGCAGTTCTGCGGCGGCACCCTGGTGGCTCCCACCAAGGTGGTCACGGCCGCGCACTGCATGGTCGGCGAGACCACCAGCAGCGTGCGGGTGGTCGGCGGGCGCACCTACCGCAACGGCACCAACGGCACCGTGGCGAGGGTCAGCAAGATCTGGATCCACCCCGACTACCGGAGCGTCACCCGCGGCGACGACGTGGCCGTGCTGACGCTGTCCACCTCGATGCCGTACGCCACGGCCCCGTACGTCTCCTCCTCCGACACCTCCGTGTACGCGCCGGGCACCACCGCCCGCATCCTCGGCTGGGGCACCACCTCCTCCGGCGGCAGCTCCTCCAACCAGCTGCGCACCGCGACCGTGCCGACCGTCTCCGACACCAGCTGCCGCGGCTCCTACGGCTCGCGTTACGTCAGCAGCGACATGGTGTGCGCCGGCTACGCCTCCGGCGGTGTGGACACCTGCCAGGGCGACAGCGGCGGCCCGCTGCTCATAGACGGCCGGCTGGCCGGCATCACCTCCTGGGGCGACGGTTGCGCGGCGGCCGGCTCCCCCGGCGTCTACACCCGGCTGACCACCTTCTCCGTGCAGGTGACCGCCCAGGTCAACTCGTAGGTCCCATCGGTTTCCTGAGGGGCACCGCCTCTCGGGCCAGTGCCAGGGGGCGTTGCGGGCTTCCACGAGCAGCCCGCAACGCCCCCTCTCCAATGCGCGCACGGCTTCGCGGCGGTGTCCCTGCTGGTGATCGTCCCCGCGGGTGATCGTGAGACCCGGGCGGTTCACCCGACGCCCTCCGCACTGCCGTCCGGCACGCCGTCGGCCATGCCGGCCGCCAGCGTCGTACCGTCCGCCGGATCGATCAGCAGAAAGGAACCGGTACGCCGTGACCGGGCGTAGGAATCCAGCGCCAGCGGTTCGGTCGTACGCAACCGGACCCGCCCGATGTCGTTGGCGAGCAGCTCACCGGGCGCCGGCTGCTGCGAGAGGTCGTCCAGGGCGAGACGTGAGGGAATCTCCTCGACGATCGCCTTGACCGTACGGGTGGTGTGCTTGATCAGCACCCGGTGGCCGGCCGTCAGCGGCTGATCGGCGAGATGGCACACGGTCGCCCGGACGTCGCGCGTGAGAGCGGGCGCCTCGTCCGTCGGCACGATGAGATCGCCGCGGGAGATGTCGATGCCGTCGCGCAGCCGCACGGTCACCGACTGCGGAGCCCATGCGCAGTCCACGGTCCGGCCGAGCAGGTCTATGGCCTCGACGGTGCTGGTGCGGCCGGACGGGAGCACGGTCACCGGCTCGCCGACGTGCAACGTGCCGGCGGCGATCTGGCCGGCGTAGCCGCGGTAGTCGGGGTGCTCGGCGGTCCGCGGGCGGATCACGTACTGCACGGGCAGCCGGGCGTGGCAGTGCGCCAGGTCGTGGCTGACCGGC